>JBKQQQ010000344.1:0-5268 GCA_052144275.1 Streptosporangiaceae bacterium | reverse complement strand
GGGCCGTGGGCCTTCTGACAGACGGCAGCCTTCGGCGGAACCAGGCTGGTGGTAATGATGGAGAGGTGGGCTGTCAGCTGTGCAAGTGCCGGTGCTACTACCGGCGCCTCGTTGCGATTGCGTCAGCTGGCGCGGTCATTGTCCTGGCTGGTTGTTCCTCGGGTGTGCCGGGAGCGCCGCATCGGGCAGCCGCTGCTTTGAGCGCAGGCTGTTCCACCAGCGTGGCGGCTGGCAGGCTACTGGCGGCGCAGCGACCGGTGACCATGCCGGTGCCCGGGCGTCCCACTGCCGTGGTGGGCACGGCAGATGGCCGGTGGGTGTTCACGTCGGTGTCTACTGGCACCGGTGGCGAGATCGCAGTGATTGCGCTGGGCCGCGAAGTGCCGCGGCTGGTGCGCACGGTTAAGCTGCCGGGCTCGCTGGCCGACGCGTTCGGGATGGCGATGAGCCATGACGGGCTGCTGCTTGTGGTGGCTGGATACACGGCGACAGCCGTGCTGAGTGTCCGGGCGCTGGAGGACGGCGGCCATGATCCGGTGGTGGGGGTGCTCGCTGATGCCGGGGCGGGCCAGTTTGAGGTTGCGGTGTCGGGTGATGACCGGTACGTCTTCGTCACCGACGAGACCACGGGCGGGCTGAGCGTGTTTGACCTAGCAGCGGCGTTGCGGCGCGGCTTTTCCGCCCGCGGGGTGGCGGTTGGCATCGTGCCGCTGGCTCCTGGCGCTGTCGGCGTCGCGATGTCGCCGGGCAACTGTACGTCACCACCTACGGCGCGTACGGCCCGCACGGCCAGTTGTGGGTCATCGACACAGCCCGCGCTGAGAGCGGCGCTGACGGCGGCGCGGTGCTTGCCCACATGGCCGCCGGTTGCCAGCCTGTCCGCGTGGCGGTGTCGCCGGACGGCAGCACTGTGTGGGTGACCGCGTTGCAGTCCGATGCGCTGCTGGGCTTTTCCGCAGCCGATATGCGAGCTGATTCGTCTCGCGCGCTGCGGGCCGTGGTACGGGTGGGATCTGAGCCGGTCGGATTGCTCCTGGTCGATGACGGGCGCCTAGCGCTGGTCGGTAACTCCAACCGCGGCCTGGTGCCGGGCACCGGAAGTGGTATCCCGCAGACCGTCAGCGTCATCAATACCGCTGCAGCGCTTGCGCACCGGTCAGCGGTGGTGGGCGTCGTGCCGACGGGCCTGTTTCCCCGCGACCTGACCTTCGACCAGGCCACCGGCCAGGTTTTGCTAGGCAACTTCACTTCCGGCACTATCGAAGAGTTCCCTGTACCGATAGCACCGTGAGGCGGCCGCATCGCCGGATGCCGGCCACGCAGTTTACGAGAATCGCACTATCAGCTTAGGGAATTTGTGCCCTTCAGGCTCTCGCACGGCGTGACCTGCGAGGCGGGTTGTCCGTGAGTTTGGGTGAGAGGCCGGTCTTGACCGGGTTAATGGCCCGCTAATGGGACGACGATTTGATATGACCTGGGGCCTTTCCCTCTCCGTTCGTCAGCTCTCGCTCTCTGGCCAGGGCCGGACACTTCGACGGGCCGCGTCGAGGATCAGTTGAGCGTCGATGCTGACCCGCGTTTCGGTGATCCCGTAGGTCGGCCACTGGCAGATGAACTCAAGCGGCCCGGCTGGCGGCAACGGCCATGCCCACCATCGAAACTGCTGGCGGTGTGAACTGCCGCCGCCGCCGCGCGGTTGCAGGATCGGTCCGGGCGGCTCGGCGTCACCGCGACGGCCATCACTGATGACGGTCTGGCCGTCGGAGAGCCGCAAGCTAATCTGGAAGTAGTGCTGATCCATCAGCCGGTCCGCCAGCGCTCGCCGTCCCGCGGGCGTGTCCCTCGGCAATGGGAGGTCTTCGTCCATGCCTGGGACGCCCGGCCGGATGAGGCGGGTCACGGTGATCTCGAATCCCTGGCTGTAGGCCAGCAAGCCGGTGATCGCCACCGCGGCCTGCTCGGACTGCTCGAACTGCAGGGTGTCGATCGGCACGATGGCCGGAAGTTCCGCTTCCGGCGGGTTCCAAGGGTGGTGCATCCTGAGCCGTGCCGGTTCCGGCTCCTTCGATTTGCCGAACAAACGCATGGCACCAGCCTTGCCGCTGCACGCCCCGTCACGCAACGGGACCGGCTGATCCATTGCTTGGAAGTTCGTGAGCACAGATGCCGTGAGCTGCTTAGCAGCAGGTCGGCGCGGGCGCCACGCTGTCTGATGGTGACCGTGAGATACCGATGACCGGCCGATCGGGCACGCAACGGGCACGTCCAGCTTCTCCCGTCGTGAAGGACCCGCACCTTGCAGGGGATGGCCCGCGTCCGGTCCGGGCAGGCTGCTGCCTGGCCCTTGGTTTCTGACCGGAGGGGGTGCAGAGGCTCCGACGCTCAAGGGGTGGGTCCTGAAGATCATTTCTGCGAAGCGGTTGAAATGATCTTCGGGTGCCCTTGACGGTGGAGGGGCACCCCCGGAGACTGAGCGGGCCATCCCCGGACTTTAGCGGTTGGACTTTACGGGCTATTGGCCGATCGCTCTGGATGGCTGCTGTCCCCTCGGCGGCCAAGTCCGGAACAGTACTGTCTCGGTTATCGCCGGTACCCTACGGGGCGTGGCTGAGGAGAACATTCCGGAACTGGTGCGGATCCGGCTTGGCAAGCGGGAGCGGCTGCTTGAGTCGGGCACCGAACCTTATCCGGTTGGCTTCGGGCGAACCGCGACCGCGGCCGAACTGCGCGCGAGGTACGGCCATTTGCCGCCGGACACGTTCACTGGTGAGGTGGTCAGCGTCGCCGGTCGCGTGATGCTGTCCAGGATCGGCGGCAAGCTCTGTTTTGCGACGCTGCGCGACGGGGCCGGCGATATCCAGGTGATGATCTCGCTCGCGGGGGTCGGTGAGGAGCGGCTGGCGGCCTGGAAGCGCGACGTCGACCGCGGCGACCACGTGGGCGTAACCGGCGAGGTGATCACCTCGCAGTCTGGTGAGTTGTCAGTCTTGAGCTCGTCGTGGACGCTGACCGCGAAGTCGCTGCGCCCGCTGCCGGAGAAGTTCCGCGGCCTAACCGATCCCGAGTCGCGGGTACGGCAGCGGTACGTGGACCTGATCGTCAACCCCCAGGCGCGGCGGTCCGCCGAGCTACGCGCAGCGGCTATGCACTCGATCCGTTCCCAGCTGAACGAGCACGGCTTCCTCGAAGTGGAGACTCCGGTCCTGACCCCGCTGCACGGCGGCGCGAACGCGCGGCCTTTCCTGACGCACTCCAACGCCTATGACAGCAGGGTGTACCTGCGGATCGCGCTGGAGCTGTATCTCAAGCGGCTGGTCGTCGGCGGGATCGAGCGGGTATATGAGATCGGCCGGATCTTCCGCAACGAGGGCGCCGATGCCACGCATAACCCTGAATTCACGATGCTCGAGGCGTACGAGGCGTACGGCGACTACAACACGATTGGGGAACTGACGCGGGAGCTTGTGCAGGGGTCGGCGGTCGCGGCCTTGGGATCCACGGTGATCAGGCGGGCCGACGGGTCGGAGTACGACATCGGCGGAGACTGGCCCAAGGTGACGGTGTACGACGCGATTTCCGCGGTGGCGGGCGAGGAGGTGACCGCCGGTACAGCGGAAGCCGAGTTGCGTAAGCTGTGCGGGCGGCTCGAGGTGCCTGTGGCTCCGGGCTGGAACCGGGGCCAGATCGTGCTAGAGATGTATGAACGGCTGGTGGAGAAGCGAACCGTGCAGCCCACCTTTTACCGGGACTTCCCGGTCGAGGTGTCACCGCTCGTCCGCCAGCACCGGTCCGACCCGCGCGTCGCCGAGCGGTGGGATCTCGTCGTGTTCGGGGCCGAGCTGGGGACTGGGTACTCCGAGCTGGTCGATCCGGTGGTGCAGCGTGCCCGGTTGACCGCGCAGTCGCTGCTCAAGGCGGGCGGCGACCCGGAGGCGATGGAGCTCGACGAGGACTTCCTGCGCGCCCTGGAGTACGGCATGCCCCCGACCGGCGGCATGGGCATGGGCATCGACCGCCTGCTGATGACGCTCACCGGCGAGAACATCCGCGAGACGATCCTGTTCCCCTTCGTCCGCCCCGAGTGAGGCGCCAGGCTGGACGGCACGTGCTTGACGTCGTTCTTACCGGGCAGCCTGGCGCTCGTTCGGGACTTCGGGCCTGGTGCGGTCCGGCGGAAAGCTCGGCCAGCGTGACGGCGCTGATCGCCATCTCGCCGGGAAGCTCCTCCGCAGCGATCCGGCTCCGCAGGATCATGATGTTGGTATCTAGCAGGCCGCGTCGCGCCGGCTCAGCGGTCATAAGCGCTTGCGCCCTGGTCGGCGGCGGTGTCCTGGTCAGCGCGGAAGGCGCCGGCGTCGATTGCCGGAGCACTGCGCGACATCGCGGCGAACTCCGCCCGGGACACGAAACGATGGCGGGCGTCGCCGGTATCGCGCACCGTCTTCCCTAATGCGCGGTCTCGTTAGCGGATCCGTTAGCCGATACTGGTGCCGGCCTGGTCCGCAGAGCATGACAGACGCCATCTCGCACTCTAAGGCGACCATGGTAGGATAATGGTATGACATCATCCGTTAAGCGGAAGGTTTCGGTCACCCTCGACGCGGATCTCGTCGCGGCAATGGAAGCCGATAGTAGTACCACGCTTTCTGCTGAAGTGAACTCGGCTCTGCGGGCGGAGTTCACCCGGCGCAAGCGGCAGCAGGCTCTGGCGGATCTTCTCGATCGCCTAGCTGACGAGCGGGGCAGGCTGGACACGCCAGAAGACGAGGCCGAGATTGCACGGTATATGCGGCTGCTCGGCGGTGTCACCGAAGAACCGGGCGAACTGCGGGTCGGCTGATGCGACTGGTGCTCGACGCCGAAGCGGTGAACGCATTGCTTAATCCAAGGCACCCGGCAGAGCGGAAGGTACGGCTGGCCATGGAGGCGGCGCGCAGGCTGCGCCGCGAGGTCGCGATCGCGACAGGAACCCTGGCAGAACTGTACCGGGGGGCCGGACACAATCAGGCGCTGGACGCCCTCCTTGCCCGGGAATCAGGGGATGGGTTGTTGCTACGTGACACCGACCGTACTCTGGCTCGCCTCATCGGAGCGCTACTCACCGAGGCGCGTGCCAGTTCTGCGCTCTTCGCGGACGCCCATCCCGTCGCCGTGGCAGTCGAAGCGGGTGGGGGCGTCGTGCAGACTGCTGATCCGGATGACCTCGGCCGGCTGGCAGCCCCGTACCGAACGGTAGTCATAGAATCACTAGCTCAGAAGAAAGGCTAA
>JBKQQQ010000343.1:0-2528 GCA_052144275.1 Streptosporangiaceae bacterium | reverse complement strand
AGACTGGTCATCCCGGGCGTCCGTTGAGCCGGAAGGCGGCCGCCAGGCGGGCACGGCGAGGGTGACGCGCAGCCCCCGCGGCCAGCTGGGCGCGGCCGTGACGGTGCCGTCGTGGGCCGCGGCGATCACGATGGCGAGCCCGAGGCCGGGGTTCTAGGCTTCATCGGGGTCTCCAGGACGTGGCAGCCGGAGGCTGTAGCCGACGGCGCGCTGGGTGTGGATCAGGTCCGGCCCGTAACTGGCCAGCTTGCGCCGTAGGTACGCGACATAGGTGGACACCACGGTGGTGGACCCGCGGAAGTCGTAGTCCCACACGTGGTCGAGCAGCTGCGCCCTGGTCAGCACGCAACACCTACACGATCATGAGCGTCAACCCGGGTGCCGATAGCTTCACCGTCTTCCTCAACGGCTGGCGGTTCGTCAACAACGGCGCCACCATCACCGACGGCATCGGCTTCATGGCCTGCGCCGGCTGAGGCTGCGGGATAAACCGGGGGCACGCGCCAGGTCCGTTCGGATCAAAGGGCCTTATGCCGAACGGACCTGGCGCATTTGTCCGCCACCCTGCGGGCGATTTAGAACTGATCTCCGGCAGTGTGGGCCAGCCGCACGAGGTCGAGCACTAGGTGAGCGGCGCTGCCCGGCGCGGTGATCAGGGTCAGGTCCTGCCCGTGGGCCGCCATCTGGCCGCTGACCGCGTACAGCGCGCGAACCCCCGCGCTGGCCAGCTGGGTGACGCCGGTGAGGTCGGCGACGAGCGGGACCGTGCCGCCTCGGCTGACGGAAAGGAGCCGCCGGGCCAGCTGATCGGCGGTAGTGATGTCGACCGGGCCGCGCACCAGCGCCCGGGCCGTGGCGCTTTCCGCGATGGAGGTGTCCACCGCGAAGGGCGGCTCGGTGAGATGAGCGGCGTCCGCGCGGTCGTGACCGGAGGCCAGCACGGCGGGCCGGCCAAGCCGGTGCCGCAGGGTCACGATCGTGCCGCGGCTGCCCACCATATCGTCGGCTAGCCGCCGCGGGTGGCTGACCAGCAGCTGGTCGACGACCTGCCCGGCCACCATGAGCCCGTGGCCGCGGTCGGCATCGGCGGGATCGGGCTGCCGCCAGCTGCCGTGGTCGGTCACCCGGCACTCCACGTTCCCGTCGTCGCCGAGGGTCGCCTCGAGCTCGATGATCCCGGGCTCGCCGCGCGGATAGGCGTGCTCGATGGCGTTGGTGAAGACCTCCACCAGGGCCAGGTGCAGTGCCTCCCAGTCGTCGGCGGCGGCCCCGAGCCGGCTCAGCCACCCGGCGAAGGCATCTCGCGCCGTGGTCAGGCTGGGCCTTTCGCTCGACAGCTCGAGGCGCAGGGCCGGGACCGGGTCGGCGAGCCGCTGCGCGGCCAGCGTGGTGATGTCGTCGGCGCGGCCGGTGCGCGTCAGCAGCTCCACGGTCCGCTGGCACACTCGTTCCGCCACGGCGGGGTCGGCGGCGGGCGCCAGCGCCCGTTCGGCGGGCGCTTCGGCGCCCGCCCCGGCAGCGGCCACGGCGAGCTCGGCCATGCCCTCGGCGATGGTCCGGTCCGGCCGCTCGACGAGGCCGTCGCTGTACAGCATGAGCAGCTCGCCCGGGGCGAGCGCGCTGGTCGCCAGGACCGGCGGCGAGCCGGTGCCCAACGGTCCTGTGCCGGTGCCCTCGAGATACCTGGCCGCCCTGTCGATGCCGATGACCAGCGGCGGAGGATGCCCGCAGGTGGTGTAGCGCAGCGTGCCGCCGGCCGGGTCGAGCACCGCCAGGGCGAGCGTGGCGGCCCGCAAGGCCGGCGTGCGGGCAGCGAACGCGTCGGCGCGCTCCAGGACGGTCCCGAGGTCGGCCTCCGCGGCAAGGAGTTCGGCCAGCACGGCGCGCAACTGCCCCATCGCCGCCGCGGCGACGACCCCGTGTCCCACCACATCACCGACGACCAGCGCGACGCTGCCGTCGGCCAGCGGGATCGCGTCGAACCAGTCGCCGCCGGCCGCCTGCTCCTGCCCGGCCACCAGGTACCGGGCCGCGATCCTGGCCCGCGGCAGGACCGGCAGCGCGGCCGGCAGCAGCGCCTCCTGCAGTACCGCCACTATCCCCCGGTCCCGCACGCTGTCCCCGGCCGGCCCGGCATCGCCCACCATGCGACCCGGCATGTCGTCATCGTGCGCGGTACCAGGCAACACGGCCTCCTACTCCCTCCCCGTCCGGGTGAACCTACCCCGGTGACGTGAGCCAAACTGGCCCCACTAGCAGCAATCTCGGACCGCGCTCACGGTGCGACTGCGCTTACGGCTCGGCCGCCGAAGCACAAAAGCGGCCAGCGAGCGTTATGAACGCTTCTTCGGGGGCAGTGGGGTGCCGATACGAAGGTCCACCGGGAAGGGAACAACGGTAGTGAGCACTTCCGACAAGGCAAAGAACAAGGTCCAGGAAACCAAGGGCAAGGCCAAGGAGACGGCGGGCAAGGCCGTCGGCAACGAGCGGCTGGAGGCCGAGGGCGTAGCCGACCAGGCCAAGGCCGA
>JBKQQQ010000342.1:0-2599 GCA_052144275.1 Streptosporangiaceae bacterium | reverse complement strand
TCTACGCCGGCGTCGACATCATCGCCTGCCTCGGCCTGAACCAGCAGTTCGGCGTCGCCGGGGTCACCAACTTCGGCTTCATCATCTTCCAGGCGGCCGGCGCGTACACCGCGGCGATCCTGTCGCTGCCCAGCCAGTCCGCCAACGGCGCGTTCCAGTCCTACATCGGCGGGTGGAACCTGCCGTGGCCTATCCCGTGGATCGGCGCGATGATCGTGGGGGGCCTGATTGCGCTGCCGTTCACGTTCCTGGTCGGGCGGCGGCTGCGCGGCGACTTCGCCGCGGTCGGGCTCCTCGTCACCGCCGTCATGGCGAACCTGCTCGTCACCAACTACCGGCCGCTGCTGAACGGGGCCGCCGGGCTCTCCCTGGTCCCCGCGCCACTGCAAGGAAAATACAACCCGCTGTCGCCGGGATACCAGTGGCTGTACGCGGCGGTCACGCTGGTCCTGGCGGCCGCGGTCTTCCTGCTGGTGCGGCGGGTGACCGAATCACCCTACGGGCGGTCGCTGCGGGCGATGCGCGACAACGACATCGTGGCCGACTCGCTGGGCAAGAACCTGCTCTCGCTGCGCGCCGCGACGCTCGTGCTCGGCGGGGCCCTGGCCGCGCTGAGCGGCGCGATCCTGGTCGGGTTCATCAACACGTGGGCGCCGTCGGCGTGGGGCTACGCGGAGACCATCGTGCTGTTCGCGGCCGTGATCATCGGCGGCGCGGGCAACCACTGGGGGGCCGTGCTCGGCGCGATCCTGGTGCCCGTCGGCTTCGAGGAGGCCACCAGGTACATCCCCACGTTCGGGCCGCCGGGGCTGGTCGACGACCTGCAATGGGTCGCCATCGGGCTGCTGATCGTGGTCTTTCTCTGGTTCCGGCCGCAAGGGGTGCTGCCCGAGCGCCGCCGCAGGATCGGCGCCGGCGCGCCGCCCGAACCCATCGAGATACCGAACGAGGATGTCGTGACACTGGCTGGCTCGCTGCGGGCGCCCGGGCTGGCCGATGCGGTCGGCCACGATGGATCCGCTGCCGGCGTTGCCGGGCGCCCCATCACCCGTTCGGTACCTTCTTCTGTTGAAGCGGACGGAGGAGCGGTCCTGCGCACGGTCGACGTGACCCGTGATTTCGGTGGCGTGCACGCCGTCGCCGGCGTGTCCATCGAGGTGCGGCGCGGCACCCTGACCGGCCTCATCGGCCCCAACGGCGCCGGCAAGTCCACGTTGCTCGCCATGCTGGCCGGCACCATGCCGGTCACCTCCGGGCAGGTGATCTACGCCGGGGCCGACGTCACCGGCCTGCCCGCCTACCGCCGCGCCCGGCTGGGGCTGGTCCGGACGTTTCAGCTGGCCAGCGAGTTCAAGCGGCTCACCGTGATGGAGAACCTGCTCAGCGCGGTGCCGGTCAACCGGGGAGACTCGCTGGCCGGGGCGCTGCGCGGGCGCCGCTACTGGCGGCCGGATGAGGAGGCGGCGATCGCCCGCGCGCGGGCGCTGCTCGACCGGTTCGGCCTGTCCGGCTACGCGGACACCTACGCCGGCGACCTGAGCGGCGGTCAGCGCAGGCTGACCGAGATCATGCGCGCGCTGATGACCGAGCCGGCCATGCTCCTGCTCGACGAGCCGATGGCCGGGGTCCACCCGCGGCTCGCGCGCCAGATCGGGGCTCAGTTGCTCGGCCTGTGCGCCGAGGGCATGACCATCCTCATGGTGGAGCACGAACTGGCCATCATGGACGAGTTCTGCGACCCCGTGATCGTGATGGCCGAAGGCACCGTGCTGGCGACCGGGACGATGGCAGCCTTGCGGGCCCGTACCGAGGTGGTGGAGGCGTACCTTGTCGGCTGAGCCAGGGCCATCTGAGCCAGGGCCAGCTGAGTCGAGGCCCGCACTGCGCGCCGAGGACATCCGGGCCGGGTACGGCGCCGGTGACATCATCCACGGCGTATCGGTCTCGGTCGCGCCCCGGACGGTCGCGTCCGTTGTCGGCCCGAACGGATCGGGCAAGTCCACTCTGATGAAGGCCCTGACCGGCGTGATCCGGCTCTCCTCCGGCCGGGTGCTCGTCGGCGACCGCGACATCAGCGGCCTGCCGCCGGAAGAGGTCGCGCGGGCCGGGGTCGGGTACGTGCCGCAGGTCGACGACGTCTTCCCGCCGCTCACCGTCAGGGAGAACCTGGAGATGGGCGGTTACCTGCTGGCCAGCCGTCAGGTGAGCGCACGGATCGACCATGTGGTCAGCGTGTTTCCCCGGCTCGGCCAGATGCTGACCCGGCGGGCCGGCCGGCTGAGCGGCGGCGAGCGGAAGATGCTGGCCATGGGCCGGGTGCTGATGCTCCAGCCCGCCGTGTTCCTGCTGGACGAGCCGACGGCCAACCTGGCCCCGAAGGTGGCGGCCGAACTGCTCAGCGGGCACGTCCGGGCGCTGGCCGAAGCCGGCGCCGCGGTCCTCGTCGTCGAGCAGCGGGCCAAGGCCGTGCTGGCCATCTCCGACTACACCTACGTGCTCGGCGGCGGGCAGGTGCTGATGGCCGACACCCCGGCGCGCCTTTCCGCGAGCCAGGAGTTCACCGAGTCCTTCTTCGGCGCCGTCCCCCAGAGCCCGAAAT
>JBKQQQ010000341.1:0-3865 GCA_052144275.1 Streptosporangiaceae bacterium | reverse complement strand
CCGTGCCCGGCCAGGCCCGCGGCCAGGTTGGTGACCAGCGAGATGCCGAGCACCTCCGCGCCCAGGTGGCGGGCTGCGATGGCCTCCAGACCGGTAGACATCCCGACCAGGTCGGCGCCGAGCCGGCCCAGCATGGTGATCTCCGCCGGGGTCTCGTAGTGCGGGCCGGGCATCATCGCGTAGACCCCGTCGGTCAGGCTCGGGTCGGCCTCGCGGGCCAGCGCCCGCAGCCGGGGCGAGTACAGGTCGGTCAGGTCCACGAACCGCTGGCCTGGCGGGGGCGGCCCCGCCAGCGGAGACCTGCCGGTCAGGTTGAGGTGGTCGCGGATCAGCACCGGCTCGCCCACGCTGAGCCCGGGCCGGATGCCGCCCGCCGCGTTGGTCAGCACGACCGTGCGGCACCCGGCGGAGACCGCCGTCCGCACACCGTGCACCACGGCGGCGGGGGACAGCCCCTCGTACAGGTGCACCCGGCCGAGGAATACCAGGACCCGTACCGGCCCTGCAGCTACGCTGCGGACCGTCGGCGTGTGCCCCGGCACGGTCGAGGCGGGAAACCCGCCGAGTTCGGCCAGCGGGATCTCGGTCTCCGCGGCACCGATCGCGTCGGCGGCCGGCGCCCAGCCCGAGCCGAGGACCACGGCGGCATCGTGCGGGCCGGTCAGGGCGGTGAGACGGTCGGCGCTGGCCGCCGCGGCGGCGAAGGGGTCGTCCACGAGGGTCAATCATGGCGTATGGCGAACGCGTCCGCTGACCCGCGGGCCCGTTCGGCCGAAGATGGCTTTACCCGCGATCCGGGATACCGTGGCGGGGTGGATGATGAGGCTGTGGCGGAAGCCGTCCCGGTGACCGCCGACGGGGGACCCCAGCGGGCGACGTGGGATGACCCGCGGATACCGTGGGCCGGCAAACCGCGACGGGCCGACATCTTGTGCTGGGCAGGCATCACGCTCAGCGGGATCTTCTACTACGCGATGCTGCCGTTCCGCGCCTCCCTGGTCGGCACCCATCCGGTGCTGCTCGAACTGCTGAACGGCAGCACCGAGGCGATCATCGCGGCGGCGGCCTTCGCCCGCGTCGGGCACGGGACGCTGGTCGTGGTGCTGCTTGCCGCCATTCCCGGGCTGATGAAGTTCGACCCGCTCTACTGGTGGGCGGGCCGCCTGTGGGGCGAGCGGATCATCGCGCTGCTGTCCGGCCGGCGCAACCGCGGGACCAAGTACATGGGCCGCGTGCAGCGCTGGGGCCGCAAGTTCACCTGGCCGGCCGTGGTCATCTCCCCGTTCCTGCCGATCCCCAACGCGATCATCTATGTCATCGCCGGCTGGGCCGGGATGCGGCTGCTCACGTTCATCATCCTGGACATCATCGGCTCGCTGCTGTGGGCGGGCATGCTGGCCGGCCTTGGCTACGAACTCGGCCACCACGCGGTGGTGGTAGCGCAGGCCGTCTCCCACTACGGGTTGTGGATCTCGCTCGCGCTGGTCGCCGTGATCGTCGTCACCCAGGTCCGCTCCCAGCGCCACATGATGCGCGTCGCCGCCCAGGCCCGCGCGAGCCAGGGCGGGGGCGAGGACCGCCAGGGCGGGGGCGATACGCCTGCCGCCTGATCCGGAGGATCTGGCCAGCGTTCACCTGGCTCCGCTGGCAGGCGTCGTTCCCTCGCTGGCGTGGGCCGTGGTCCGGGGCCAGGACGTGGCCGCGGGCGGGTTCGGCGGCGCGGGCCCGCGGACCATCTTCCAGATCGGGTCGGTGACGAAGGTCTTCACCGCGCTCCTCCTGGCCGACATGGCCGAACGCGGCGAGGTGCGCCTGTCCGACCCGGCGGCCCGCTACCTGCCGGGCTGGCGGGGCGGGACCGGCTCGGTGACCCTGGCCGACCTGGCCACGCACACCTCCGGCCTGCCTCGCCTGCCGCGCAGCCTGCTCTGGTCCGCGCTGCTGCATCCGCGGGATCCCTACGCCCGCTACCCGGCCGCGCGGTTCGTGCGCGCCGCGCGCCGGGCGCTGCGCGCGGGGTCGGCCGGGAGCCCTTACGCGTACTCCAATTTCGGCTACGGCCTGCTCGGCTACCTGCTCGGCCAGGCTGCGGGGACGGCCTACCAGGCCCTGGTGACGACGAGGATCTGCGGTCCGCTCGGCCTGCCCGACACGACCTTCACGGTGCCCGGCCCGTCTCAGGGCCGGATGGCCCAGGGATACCGGCGCGGCCGCGCGGTCCCCGACTGGCACCTGGGCGCCCTGGCCGGCGCCGGCGCCTTCTACTCGACCGCCGCCGACCTGGCCAGGTTCCTGCAGGCCTGCCTGACGCCCGCCGCCACCCCGCTGGAACCCGCGATCCGCGCCACGCTGACGCCACGGCAGCCCATTCCGGGCGGCGAGATCGGCCTGGCCTGGCACCACGCCCGCCGCGGCGACCACACGGTCATCTGGCACAACGGCATGACCGGCGGCTTCAGCGCGATGATCGCCTTCGACCCGGCGCGGACCCTGGGCGTGGCCGCTCTGGCCAACTCAGCGGCGGGACCCACGCTGGACCAAGCCGTCCTTAGCGCGCTCCGCTAGCCAGCAGTCAGCTCGCCGGGGCCTAGCCCTTGACTACCCCCCGGAAGTGAGACCGCGGATGTATTGACGTCCTCCCCGGCCTGAAGGCGCGGGGATTCCTGCCGTGCCGCTCATGCGGCACCTGGGAGGGTTCCTGTTTCGCGGACAGCAGCCACCGCGAGCGGTGGTCTTACGCCGTCTCCGCAGGCGGTTAGCCTCTCCCTGCGCCCCAGGGCGAGGATGTTCCTGGCGGCGTTCAGGTCCCGGTCATGAACCGTGCCGCAGGCCGGGCACGTCCACTGGCGGACGTTCAGCGGCTTGCTGCCGCTGTTGACACCGCAGGCCGAGCATGGCCCGGTCGACGGGACGAACCGGCCGATCTTCCCGAAGTGCCGGCCGTACCTTTCCGCCTTGTACTCCAGCATGGTCACGAACGCCGACCAGCCCGCGTCGTGGACCGACTTAGCCATCGGGGTCCGGGCGAGCCCGGCCACGCACAAGTCCTCGGCGTACACCGCTTGGTTGTCGCGGATCAGCGCGGTGGAGAGCTGGTGGTGGAAATCCCGGCGGCTGTCCGCCACCTTCGCGTGGGCGCGGGCCACCCTGACCCGCGCCTTGTCCCGGTTACTGCTCCCCGCGGCCGTGCGGGACAGGGACTTGTGCAACCGCCGCAGCTTCCGTTCCGCGCGGCGCAGGAACTTGGGCGACCTGACCACTGTGCCGTCCGACAGGACAGCGAACCAGGTCAGGCCCAGGTCGATACCCACCTCCGCGCCGGTGCCCGGGGCGGGGAACCGACGACCAGGAAGACGGCCAGCCGTGCGGGACGGCGTCCGCCCGCCGGCTGGGCACCAACGGCCTGCCCGGCGCGGACTGCGGGGAGTGCCTTGCTTGCCGAAGTCATCCGCGCCTCCTGGGCCGAGGTGTGTCGTCGTCTCGTGCTGGATCGGCCAGGCAGCACCGCGCGAGGGCGGCGCCGCGCGGGCCGCGGGCCATTGCGGTACTGCGTGGGGCGCGGGCCGCGGCGCCTGCGGTCCGAGCTCGTTCCGAGTTAGCGGAGAGTGCTTTCTATGTAGCTACCTGACGATATTCGCCTCAAGGAAATCCTTTTAGGGAGGTGGGAGGGTATCGTCAACCCCTAATCGCGGCCTGCCGCATGCTTCTGTGGCCGCGTGACGGGTGTTCTGTGAGGTGGCCTGGCCGGGACACGGGTCACCGGCTCGACTCGCGCACCACCAGACGGCTGGGAACCGTGCGCGTGTCATGCGCTGGCTCGCCGGCGATGGCGGCGAGGAGTAGTCCGGCGGCCACCCGGCCGACC
>JBKQQQ010000340.1:0-2935 GCA_052144275.1 Streptosporangiaceae bacterium | reverse complement strand
AGGCCGTGCTCCTCGAGCATCTCCACGTTCAGCTGGACGAGCCCGGCGGGCAGGTAGTTGTGCATCAGGGCCATCGGCTCGCCGTCGGCCAGCCTGATCCGCTCCAGCGACATCACCAGCGCCCGCTCGGGCAGCTGCAGCGCGTCGGCGACCTGGTCGCTGGCGTGGCTGACCTCGGCCTTGAGCACCCGGGTGGAGGGATTCCGGCCGCTGGCCGCGAGGTCGTCGTAGAGACTGGTCAGTTCGACGTTACGGTCGATGCGCTCGTTGGCCACCAGGGTCCCGGCGCCGCGCTTGCGCACCACCAGCCCCTTGTTGGCGAGGTAGAGGAAGGCCGCCCGCACCGTAGGCCGTGACAGGCCAAGCATCTCCGCCAGCTGGACCTCGTTCTCCAGCCGGGCGCCGACCTTGAGCGCACCGGATCTTATGGCCGATTCGAAGTGCTGAGCCAGCTGGAAGTACAGCGGCACCGGGCTGGTGCGGTCGATGGTGATCGGGCCGCTGGTGCTTGGTTCGCGTTCAGGCATCGTCGACATCCGGCGGGTGGCTAGGCTCATTTGTTTGGACATTGTAACCACTGCAGATTTAACACGGAAACCTGACCGTTATGAACGCGGTCCCTGGCACAAGGGGCGGGGCCGGGTAGTCACAGCCGCATGGGAAGCCAAATGCGACGCCGCAGCCTGCCCGTTCCAACTCTATTTCTAGTTTGTCCTTACATAATCACAGACTCTTGACAGGTCATAACCGCTGGAGGCACTATCCAGCTATCGGCAAACGATCTTGCCCCAGGCGGGAGGCTGAACAGGTTTGACATCCTCCCCCGCCTGAAGGCGGGGGATTCCAGCTACTACGCCGGTTGGAGCAGCAGGTGAGGTTCGCGGTTCACGGGCCGGGTAACCCCGTCGCCTCCCCGCGCAGTCACGGCGTGCCCCGCCGCGATGTTCCTGGCCGCGTTCACGTCCGCGTGGCCGGCGAAACCGCAGGCAGTGCACCGGAACACGGCTTGACTCTCACGCGAGTCCCGGTCCACCTGCCCGCACGCCGAGCACCGCTGGCTCGTGAACGCGGGTCTGACCTTCTCCACCCGGCCGGGCGCCTTGTCCTCCAGCCGGCACACCAGCAGGCCCCACCCCGACCGCAGGACGCCCCGGTTCAGCCCGGCCTTGGCCCGGACGTTCCGGCCCGGGTTCTCCGGCGTGCCTTTCGCGGACCGGGTCATGTTCTTGATCTGCAGGTCCTCGACGCGGATCAGGTCGAACCGGCGCGCCAGGTCCGTGCTGGTCTTCTCCGCCCAGTCCTTGCGCCGGTCGGTCTCCCGGGCTCGCAGCCGGGCGATCGCGTGCCGCACCCGGCCGCGGCGGTTCGATCCCCGCTTGGCGCGGGCGAGCCTGCGCTGCAGCCGCCGCAGCCTGGTCCGCTCCCGCGCGGTCAGGGCGGGACAGTGCAGCAACTCGCCGGTGGACAACGCCGCGGAGACCACCACCCCCCGGTCGATGCCTACGACCTCGCCGGTGCCCGGTGCCGGGACCGGAGCGGGAACGGCCGCGAAGGCGACATGCCAGCGCCCGGCGCGGTCCATCGTGACCCGGTAGGACTTGACCTCCGGCGGCACGGCGCGGGACCAGCGGAACCTTACCCACCCGGCTTTGGGCACCCAGACCTGGCCCACCTTCCGGGACAGGCGGCGCACGTCCCACTGCCGCCCGCGCCGGCCCACGATGCGGAATCCCTCATCCCGCCCGGCCTTGCGCCACGACGGCCGCCCCGCCGGGTTGCCCGGGTCGAAGAACGCCGTCATCGCCTGGGCGAAGTCGCGCAGCGCCTGCTGCTGCACGGTCTGGGAGCCGGCGGCCAGCCACGGGTGCCCGGCCCGCGCCTGGGTGAGCTGCCGGCACTGCTCCAGGTAACCCGGAGCGCCCGTCCGGCCGGGGTGCCAGTGGGAGTGCTGCTCGACGGCCAGGTTCCACACGTACCGGGCGTGGCCGCAGTGGTCCCGCAGCACCGCCTGCTGGGCGGGGGTGGGGTGCAGCCGGTACCTCGACATGCGAACACACTAGCGAGTACCACTGACATTTCCGGGGAGGTGGAGCGGCGTTTCCTCCCCTGCCTGAAGGCCGGGGTCTCCACGCCGCGATTCTGATGACAGCCGACAGCCAGGGACAAGCGAGCAGCCAGCGGCAGGCCGCGGAAAGCTCGGAGCAGGACGCCGCGGAAAGCTCGGAACAGGACGCCAGCCGGGATCACGGCACCGAGGATGAGGGACGCGACGGGCTGTGCATCGGCGTGGTGCTCGAGGCGTTCCTGGACTGGCCGCTGGAGCGGATACTGACCTGGCTGCCCGAGGCCGCCCCCGAGGTCACCCACCTGGAGGTCGGCGCGGGCGGTTACGCGCCGCACCCGCACTGCGACGTCGCAACTCTGCTCGCCAGCGGCCAGGCTCGGTCGGCCTGGCTGGCCGCCATCGCGGGGCACGGGCTGCAGGTCGACGCGCTGAACGCCTGGGGCAACCCGCTGCACCCCGATCAGGACCTGGCCGGTGAGCACGACCGGGCCCTGCGCGACGCCATCCGGCTGGCCACGCTGCTCGGCGTCAACCGGGTGGTCGCGCTGGCCGGCTGCCCGGGCGGCGCAGCGGGCGACCAGGTGCCGCACTTCGGGGCCGGCGGCTGGCTCCCCTACCTGGAGGGGGTGTACCAGCGGCAGTGGGAGGAGCAGATCGCGCCGTACTGGGCCGGTCTCGCCGAGTTCGCCGCCGCCGAGAACCCCGATCTCCGCGTCTGCCTGGAACTGCACCCCGGGACGTGCGTGTTCAACGTCGAGACGTTCGGCCGGGTGGCCGCGCTCGGGCCGGCCATCGCGGGCAACCTCGACCCGAGCCACTTCTTCTGGATGGGCATGGACGGCCACAAGGTCGCCGCGGCCCTGGGCGACC
>JBKQQQ010000339.1:0-5452 GCA_052144275.1 Streptosporangiaceae bacterium | reverse complement strand
CTGCTGAAGGCGCTGGCCGACCCGGTCCGGCTGCGGCTGATGTCGCTGGTCGCCTCGCGCGAGGGCGGCGAGGCGTGCGTGTGCGACCTGAACGACGCGTTCGACCTATCCCAGCCCACGATCAGCCACCACCTGAAGGTGCTGCACGAGGCCGGCCTGGTCGACCGGGACAAGCGCGGCGTGTGGGTTTACTACCAGGCCCGGCCGCAGGCCCTGGCCGCTATCGGTGTCCTGATCGGTTGCTGTCCGCCACCCGGGTAGGTGACCTACGGCCCTGACCCGCGGAGTGATCGCCGTGAATTATCGGGGCGTGAATGCGATCCTTGCCTACATTGCCGGAGCTGTCGTCGCCATGTGGGGCGTGGCGCACGCGGTCCCGACCCGCCAGGTGCTGGCCGGGTTTGAGCCGGTCAGCTCAGACAACCGGCGCATCATCTTGCAGGAGTGGCTGGCCGAGGCGTTCACCATGTGGGGAATCGCCGCAGTGGTGATCGCCGTGACCGCGGCCGGCGGGACGGATGTGGCTGCCCGGGCGTGGGCCTACCGGGCCGCTGCCCTGCTGCTGGCCGCCCTGGCGGCGCTGACCGCTGTCACCGGCGCCCGGACCGCAGTGGTCTGGTTCAAGATCTGCCCGGTGCTGCTAGCCGGCTCGGCCGTTTTGCTGCTGATTGCGAGCGTGTATTAGACCGGGTCGCGGCGCCCCGGCGCGCAGCCGCGGCGATAGCGTCAGGTGCCGCTGAGGGCCTGCCGGACGGCGGCGAGCCGGGCCGGGACGATGCGCCACCAAGTCCACTTGCCGCGCTTGTCGCCTTCGATGAGACCGGCCTGGGCCAGGACCCGGGTGTGGTGGGAGATGGTGGGCTGGCTCTTGCCCAGCGGCTGTTCCAGGTTGCAGCTGCACACCTCGCCCTGCTCGGCGACGATGGAGATCAGCCGCAGCCCGGCCGAGTCGGCCAGCGCCGCGGCCAGGGCGGCCGCGCCCTCGCTCAGCCGGGCCCGGGCCAGAACCCGCCCGGCCTGGTCCAACAGCTCGACATCGTGATGATCAGCGGCCCAGTCATCACCAACCAGCAGCACTGTCATCTGCGCACCTCCCGCTCGCCCTGGACTACACAGGCAGCCTGCGGGAGAACCATCAGCGACCTAATGAACAGTGCTCAATGATCCGGGCCGCCGCCGCCGCCGGGTCGCGGTCGGCGGATATACCACCACGGCCATCCTGTCCGCGGCGATCGGCGCAGCAGCAGCACCCTGGCAAGCCGGGGTCTTGCGGGCCGGAGCGTGGGCCGCACGCGGCCTCCGGGTCCCGGCACGCAACGCCCTGCTCGCCGACATCGTGCCGCCCGCCGTGTACGGACGGGCCTACGGGTTCGAGCGGGCCATGGACAACCTCGGCGCCATCGGCGGGCCGCTGCTGGCCATCGCCCTGGTCGCCCTGGTCGGCGTCCGGGCGGCTATCGGCCTGTCGGTCATCCCCGGACTGCTCGCCGCCCTGGCGGTCATCTATGCCATCCGCCACACGGCAACCGCCCGGCAGCGGGTCAGCCAGCCCATCCGCATCCGCATCCGGCCCGTGCTGCGCGGGCACCTCGGGCGGCTCATGATCGGCGTCACCGCCTTCGAGACCGGCAACGCCGCCGCTACCCTGCTGATCCTGCGCGCTACCGACCTGTTCGATCCCGGCCGGAGCCAGACCGCAGCCACCCAGCTCGCGCTGATCCTGTACGTGGCCTACAACATCGCGGCCACGCTGATCAGCATCCCGGCCGGACGGTACGGCGATAGATTCAACCCGATCCGGGTCCTGGCCGCCGGGGTGATCTGCTTCGCCGCCGGGTACGGGGTATTCGCGGCCGGTCCCCGCCCGCCCTGGCTACTCGCGACCGGGTTCATCCTGGCCGGGCTCGGGATCGGCTGCGGGGAGACGGCCGAGTCCGCCGCCGTCGCCACCCTTGCCCCGGCCAGTCTCCGCGGCTCCGCGTTCGGATTGCTCGCCACCGTGCAGGCCGTCGCCAACCTGGCCGCCAGCGCGGTCGCCGGAATCCTGTGGACCGCCGTTTCCCCGGCAGCAGCGTTCCTGTTCCTGGCCGTAGCCATGATCATTTCTGTCCCGCTCATCCTGGCGAGCAGGCGCACCTACGCCTCACCGCCAGATGCTGACCACAGCAGCGACGGGCAAGGTTCAGTTAAAGGCTCCCGGCCGCCGCTATCACGCCCTCCGCGCGGTGAAATGATCTCGGCCGAATCCTCCGCGTCAAGGCCAAGCAGCTACGAGGAGGACGGGGAGGACCAGGAACGGCCACTGGCTGTTACGCGGACGGTCAGCACCGCGCCGATGGCTAACATCCGCAGCCGCAGGATCTCCCGGCCCATGCCCGCCGTCCTTCCACGACCGCCCAGCCAGCGATCCCGAATGCGACCGCTCCGTCGAGCCACCAGGCGCCCAGCAATGTGTTCGCGGCCAGCCCGGCAAACACGGCCAGCGCGAGGTAGGCGCACAACAGGTTCTGCGTTCCCTCCCCGGTAGTAGCCGGTGATCCGAGCCGGGCACCGATACGCCGCTTGGCCACACCGAGGGCAGGCTCGAAGATAGCCGTCCCGGCGGTGAGCGCCAGGCCGGCGATGCTGGTCTCGGGCCGGTCACCGGCCACCAGCGCCCGGCCTGCCTCGATGGCGATATAGGGGGCGAGCAAGAAGAAGCTGACCGCTACCAGCTGCTGGGCGCGTCGCTCTGACGTGGCACTTGCCAGCCGGGTGCCGGTGAACCGCCAGATGACGATGATGCTGGCCATGGCCTCGATGCCGCTGTCCAGGCCGAACCCGAGCAGGGCAACTGACCCGGCCAGCACCGCGGCGACGATCGCGACCCCGCCCTCGATGCCCATCCAGGCTAGCGTCAGCCAGGACAGTATCCGGGCGACACGGGCCAGGCGCAGCCAGCCCGCCGACCCGGTGGCCTCGCACTGGCTGGCGGTTGGCCCGCGGCGGGGGAGCAGCGTGATCATGACGTCTCGATGTGCTCCAGAGATGCCGACAGTAAATCTTGATTATGATCTCTAAGTTCCTGCGCGCGGCGGCCTCCCTGGGAGGTACCGCACCGCGCCTTTGGGCCTGGCCGCCGAGCCGGGCCGGGTTCGGCTACTGGGGCGTCCTCTTGACCTTGGTTGATGTAGTCCGGGACACCCTATGTGCTCGGCGCCTGTGAGGTGCGCCTGTCCCGGTGGCTCGTATCCGCCGGGACAGGCGCCGCCCGGCGATACCGGGCCGGCGAACGTGCTTCGCCGCAGCGCCGCGTCACTCGGTAGTCGCCGTGGTGCGCGGTCGCCGCTAGCAGCAGGACGTGCCCGCGGCGGTTCCGGCGGAGGATCCGGCCGGGCCGCCGCAGCAAGCCTGGCTGTCGTCCTGGCCGTAAAAGGTCGCGCTGTCCTCCAGGACCGTGTAGAACTCCCAGGATTCGCCGTCCGGGGCGTCCTTGACCCAGAACTTGTCCTGCTTGGCGTAGCAGCAGGTGGTGTCGCGCTCGTCGGCCAGGTCGAGCCCGGTGGCCGCAAGCCGGGTCTGCTCGGCGTCGACGGCGCTGATGTCGGCGACCTCGACGCCGAGGTGGTTCAAGCTGCCGCCCTGGCCCGGGTTCTCCAGCAGGACGAGCTTGAGCGGCGGCTCGGCGATGGCGAAGTTCGCGTAGCCAGGGCGGCGCTTGGCAGGCTCGGCGCCGAACAGCTTGCTGTAGAAGGTGACGGCCTCGTCGATGTCGTTGACGTTGAGGGCAAGCTGGACACGGGACATAGGAACCTCCAGGAGACAAGACATAGACACTCGTCTATGTCTTCCGGCCCTCAGTTTGCCATAAGACATCGACAGATGTCAATATAAACGTATGTCGAACCCCTTGGTGCTGCTGACTCCGGCCGAGTCCGCGGCCTGCTGCCCTCCTTTGTCGGCGCAGCCGCTGACGATGGAGCAGGCCGGGCAGGTGGCGCCGCTGCTGAAGGCCCTGGCCGACCCGGTCCGGCTGCGGCTGATGTCCCTGGTTGCCTCGCGCGAGGGCGGCGAGGCGTGCGTTTGCGACCTGAACGACGCGTTCGACCTGTCCCAGCCGACCATCAGCCACCACCTGAAGGTGCTGCACGAGGCGGGCCTGGTCGACCGGGACAAGCGCGGGGTGTGGGTGTACTACCGGGCCCGGCCGCAGGCCCTGGCCGCTATCGGCGCCCTGATCGGCTGCCCCCCTTAGCCGCCCGGCCCGGCCTTCCCTTCCGCCCTTTCATCGTCTATCGTCGATTAACGATGAACGATGCGCAGCCGCTGGATCGGCAGGCCGCCGAGACCTACGCGGCCTGGTTCAAGGCCCTGGCCGACGGCACCCGGGTCCAGGTGGTCTCCCTGCTGGCCCGCAGCGGCGAGCCGCTGACGGTCAGGGAAATCGCGGCGGCCGTGCCGGTCGGGCAGTCCACCGTGTCCGAGCACCTGCGGCAGCTGGCCGCGGTCGGGTTCGTGCTCGCCGAGGAGCGGGGCACGTCCCGCCTGTACCGGATCAACGGCAACTGCGTGGAGTGCTTTCCCACCGCCGCGGACCTGGTGATGGGCAGACCCACACTGGTGCCGCCCGCCCCTGCCGACGACACGCCCGGAGGATGACCATGGAACCAGCCCGCCAGCCTGCTGAGCGTGACCAGGTCCGTGAGGCGGTCAGGTCCCGGTACGGCGCCCTCGCGCGGGCCGCGCAGTCGGGCCAGACGGTCACCGACTGCGACCCGGCCGCGTTCGCGGCGGGCTGCTTCGGCGCGGCCGGGTACCCGGACGCTGGCGGCCTGCCCGGCGGCGCGGTGCGGGCCAGCCTCGGCTGCGGCAACCCCGTCGCGGTGGCGGACCTGCGTCCCGGGGAGACGGTGCTGGACCTGGGCTCGGGCGGCGGCATCGACGTGCTGCTGTCGGCCCGCCGGGTCGGCCCGGCCGGGAAGGCGTACGGCCTGGACATGACCAGCGAGATGCTGGACCTAGCCCGGGCCAATGCGCGTCAGGCCGGCGCGCGGAACGCAGTGTTCCTCCGCGGCCAGATCGAGGCGATCCCGCTGCCGGACGGCTCGGTGGACATGATCATCTCCAACTGCGTGATCAACCTGTCCGGCGACCGGCCCGCCGTGTTCGCCGAGTGCTTCCGTGTCCTGCGGCCCGGCGGCCGCCTGGGCATCTCCGACATGCTCGCCGATGACGACCTCACCCCGGCGCAGCGGATCCAGCGCGGTGCCCAGGCGGGCTGCATCGCCGGGGCGCCCTCCTTCGCCGAGTACCGCGACGGCCTGACCCGGGCCGGGTTCACCGGCATCAGGATCACCGCGACCCATCAGGTCGGGGACGGCGTGCACGCCGCGGTCATCCGCGCGGCCCGGCCGTAACCCATGCCGGCCCGGGGTGCGGGCGTGCGCGTCGAGCCGATGACCGGCGCGCACGC
>JBKQQQ010000338.1:0-6253 GCA_052144275.1 Streptosporangiaceae bacterium | reverse complement strand
CGGCTGGTGGAAGGTCTCCCAGATCACCTACATCGCCGCGATCACGGCCTTCGCCCTGGGCGGCCTGGCCCTGCTGGCCTCGCTGTTCGGCCTCACCATCGGACGCCACCCCGAGATCGTCCACGAGATCATCGAAGGCACCCCCGTCACGCACGCATGACCCAGGAAGCGCCTCCGGCCGGCGCCCCCTACCGGGCGCCGACCGAGCCCTGAGTGAGCAGGAAAGGACACCGACGATGTTCCAGGTGCGGTTCCACGGGCGAGGCGGGCAGGGCGTGGTCACGGCCGCCGAACTGCTGGCCTCGGCCGCGTTCAGCGAGGGCAAGCACGCGCAGGCGTTCCCGAGCTTCGGCTCGGAGCGGATGGGCGCGCCGGTGATGTCGTTCTGCCGGATCGACGACGCGGAGATCCGGACCCACGAGCCGGTCAGCGAGCCGGACGCACTGATCATCCAGGATTCCACGCTGCTGCACCAGGCGGAGCTGTTCGCGGGGCTCGGCCACGAGGGCTACATGCTCATCAACTCCACCCACAGCTTCGACGAGCTGGGCCTGGAGGAGTTCGTCAAGGACTTCCACCGGGACCGGCTGCTGGTCGTGCCGGCCTCGTCGCTGGCGCTCACCCACCTCGGCCGCCCGCTCCCCGGCGCCGCGCTGCTCGGCGGGTTCGCCGCCCTGACCTGGGCGGTCAGCCTGGACTCGGTCCTCGCGGCTATTAACGACAAGTTCTCTGGCCCGGTCGCGGAAGGAAACGCCGCAGCGGCCCGGGCCGCATTCGCTTTCGTCAGGGACGAGCGGGAGGCCCTGACCGGGAAGGCCCTAACCTGAAAGGCGCTGACCGATGCTTAAGCAACTCGAGGGTTCCCGCGCGGTGGCCGAAGCGGTGGCGATGTGCCGCCCCGCGGTGATCTGCGCCTACCCCATCACCCCGCAGACCCATATCGTCGAGGCGCTCGGCGCGATGGTCAAGAAAGGCGACCTGAAGGCCGAATTCCTCAACGTGGAATCGGAGTTCGCCGCCATGTCGGTCGCCATCGGGGCGTCCGCGGCCGGCGCCCGGGCCTACACCGCGACCGCCAGCCAGGGCCTGCTCTACATGAGCGAAGCCGTCTACAACGCGGCCGGGCTCGGGCTGCCGATCGTGATGACGGTCGCCAACCGCGCCATCGGCGCGCCGATCAACATCTGGAATGACCACAGCGACTCGATGTCGCAGCGTGACGCCGGCTGGCTCCAGCTCTTCGCCGAAACCAACCAAGAGGCCCTGGACCTGCACATCCAGGCGTTCCGGATCGCCGAGGAGCTGTCCATCCCGGTGATGGTATGCATGGACGGGTTCCTGCTCACGCACGCCAGCGAGCGGGTGGACATCCCCGAACCCGGCCAGGTGGACGCCTTCCTGCCGCCGTACGAGCCGCGCCAGGTGCTCGACCCGGCGGATCCGGTCTCGATCGGCGCCATGGTCGGCCCCGAGGCCTTCACCGAGGTCCGCTACCTGGCGTTCGAGCGCATGCGGCAGTCGCTGGATACCATCGCGGCCACCGCAGCGGACTTCGCCGCGCAGTTCGGCCGGGCTTCCGGCGGCCTGGTCCGGCCGTACCAGACCGACGACGCGGAGATCATCGTCGTCGCGCTGGGCTCGGTGCTCGGCACCGTCAAGGACACCGTGGACGAGCTGCGCGCCGACGGGATGCGGGTCGGCGCGCTCGGCATCACCACGTACCGCCCGTTCCCCGCCGACGCCATCCGCGACGCGCTCGGCGTGATGCCCAGGCACGTCGTGGTCCTCGAGCGGGCGCTCGCCCCGGGAACCGGCGGCATCGTGACCGCCGACATCCGGATGGCCCTGGCCGGCCGGATGGCCCCGCACCTGTCCACCGTGATCGCCGGCCTCGGCGGCCGCGCGGTCACCAAGAAGTCGCTGCGTGACCTGCTGACGCGGGCGGAAGAGCTGCCACCGCTGAGCTTCCTCGACCTCGACACCGGCCTGGTCGACCGGGAGCTGGCCCGGATGCGCACCACCCGCAGATCTGGCCCGAGTCCGGAGAACATGCTCCGCGACCTGGGCATCACCGCCTCACGGATCGGTTAGGACCATGCCGTACCAGCGAATCAAGTTCTACCAGACGGGCAGCTTCGCGGTCGGGAACCGGCTGCTCCCAGACCAGCGCAGCGTGCAGGCGCGCACCGAGCGCTCGAACTCGCTCACCTGCGGGCACCGCGCCTGCCAGGGCTGCGGCGAGGCGCTCGGCGCGCGCTACGCCCTGGACGCGGTGATGCGCGCCACCGGCGGCAAGATGATCGCGGTCAACGCGACCGGCTGCCTGGAGGTCTTCTCCACCCCGTTCCCGGAAACCTCCTGGCAGATCGCCTGGCTGCACTCCCTGTTCGGGAACGCGCCCGCGGTCGCCTCCGGGGTGGCCGCGGCCCTGAAGGCCGCCGGGCGCACGGACATCCGGGTGGTGGGCCAGGGCGGTGACGGCGGCACGGTCGACATCGGCTTCGCCTGCCTGTCCGGGATGTTCGAGCGCAACGACGACGTGCTGTACATCTGCTACGACAACCAGGCGTACATGAACACCGGCGTGCAGCGCTCCGGCGCCACCCCGCCCGCCGCCCGCACGGCCACCACGCAGGCGGTCGGGCGCGAGCCGGGGAACCGGTTCGGCCAGGGCAAGAACGTGCCGCTGATCGCGATGGCGCACGAGATCGGATACGTGGCCACCGCCACCGTGGCCGACCTGCGCGACCTGGAGTACAAGGCCACCCGCGCGATGGACTTCCACGGCGCGCGCTACCTGCACATCCTGGTGCCCTGCCCGCTCGGCTGGGGCAGCTCCCCGGCCGACACGGTCAAGGTCGCCCGGCTGGCCACGGAAAGCGGCCTGTTCCCGGTGTTCGAGGCCGAGACCGGCGAGGTGGTGAGCTCCACCCCGATCCGGCATCGCGTGCCGGTCACCGACTACCTGCGGATCCAGTCCCGCTACGCGCACCTGTTCCGCCCCAAGGAAAACACCGAGGTCATCGCCAGGATCCAGGCGGCCGCCGACCGCAACATCGCCAGGTTCGCCCTAAACCCTTCTACCGAACGGACCGGGGTGCTTGCCTCGGCCACCGCTGACAGCCCCGGAGGGCAGTGACCGTCATGGACAAGCCATTCGCGATCACCCTGGACGTGGGGTCGAGCCGGGCCAACCACACCGGCGCCTGGCGCACCGAACGGCCCGTGTACGTGCACAACCTGCCGCCGTGCAACAACGCCTGCCCGGCCGGAGAGAACATCCAGCAGTGGCTGTACGACGCGGAGGAAGGCCCGGCGCAGTACGAGGCCGCCTGGCGGCAGATCATGCAAGACAACCCGTTCCCGGCCGTGATGGGCCGGGTCTGCTACCGGCCGTGCGAGACCGCCTGCAACCGGGCCCAGCTGGACTCGGCCGTCGGCATCAACTCCGTCGAGCGCTTCGGAGGTGACGAGGCGCTCCGGAGAGGCTGGCAGGTTCCCGCCCTGGCGAAGACCGGGCAGCCGACGGGTAAGCGGGTGCTGGTGGTAGGGGCGGGGCCGTCCGGCCTGTCGGCCGCCTATCACCTCACCCGGCTGGGTCACTCGGTGACGATCAAGGACGCGGGCGCCGACCCCGGTGGGATGATGCGCTACGGCATACCGAAGTACCGGCTGCCGCGCGACATCCTCGACGCCGAGCTGAACCGCATCCTGGACATGGGCGTCACCCTGGAGCTCAACACCAGGGTCACCGACATCCTGGCCGAGCTCAACAAAGCTGCCGACGGCCACACGGAAGCAGGAGGCGGCTTCGACGCCGCCTTCGTGGCCGTCGGCGCCCACATCGGCAGGCGCGCCTACATCCCGGCCGGCGACTCCGCCCGGATCATGGACGCGGTGTCGATGCTGCACGGCATGGAAGACGGCACGGAGCCCATGCTGGGCCGGCGGGTCGCCGTCTACGGCGGCGGGAACACGGCCATGGACGCCGCGCGCACCGCGCGCAGGCTCGGCGCGTCCGAGGCCGTCGTGGTGTACCGGCGGACCCGCGAGCGGATGCCGGCCCACGACTCCGAGGTCGAGGAGGCGCTGGAGGAAGGCATCACGATGCGCTGGCTGTCCACGGTCGCGCACGCGGACGAGGGCAAGCTGCTGATCGAGAAGATGAAGCTGGACGACAGCGGCTTCCCGCAGCCGACCGGGGAGTTCGAAGAGCTCGAGGCGGACTGCCTGGTGCTGGCCCTGGGCCAGAACGCGGACCTGTCCGTGCTGGCCGACGTGCCCGGGGTAACCTTCTCCGACAACGTGGTCGACGTCGGGCCGGACCTGATGACCGGGTACCCGGGGATCTTCGCCGGCGGGGACATGGTGCCCGCCGAGCGGACGGTGACCGTGGCCATCGGTCACGGCAAGAAGGCGGCCCGCAGCATCGACGCGTGGTTGCGTGGCGGCGCCTACGCGGCGCCCGCCAAGCATCAGCTGGCGGACTCCGGCCGGCTCAACACCTGGTACTACGCCGACGCCCCGGCCACGGTCCGCCCCCGGCTGGAGGCGGCCCGGCGGATCACCACGTTCGACGAGGTGGTCGGCGGGCTCGACGAGTCGACCGCGCTGTTCGAGGCGCGCCGCTGCATGTCCTGCGGCAACTGCTTCGGCTGCGACAACTGCTACGGCGTCTGCCCGGACAACGCCGTGATCAAGCTCGGCGACGGCCAGTACGAGTTCGACTACGACTTCTGCAAGGGCTGCGGCCTGTGCGTGGCCGAGTGCCCGTGCGGAAGCATCGAGATGCAGCCCGAGGAGACCTAGCCCTAGATCGGCTTGATGAGGCGGCCGGTGATGCGGTTCGGGACGATCCGCAGGAACAGCTCCCGGTCCCCGGGGGCCCAGGGCTCGACGCCCGCCTCCTTGGCCCTCGCGCGCGCCTCCTCGGATTCGACGTGGTGCGCGGGCCCCTGGATCAGCACGCTCCAGCCCTGACGCCCGGGCACGTCGATGTCGTCGATCTCGAACGCCACCAGGTAATCGCCGCCGGCGATCCCGGTCTGCAGGTCCTCGTCCAGCGCGCTGTGCCTGGCGGTCCGGAACACGACCGCTCCGTCGTACCACTTGTAGTTCACCGGCAGCACGGCCGGGCCGAACCGGCTCATGTAGGCGATGCGGCCGATTCCGCCCGCCGATATCAGCCGCAGGCTCTCGGCCTCGTCCAACTCTTCGATGGTGCGGTCAGCCATGCCTCAACCTTAGCGTCATGTGCCGGGGCCATGACCTTCAACCCAGCCAGAACGGACCTTCGGCCCTGCCCTGGTGCCCCGCTCGCGATCAGGCTGGTAATGGAACTTCATGAGCCCAGCGGAGGCAGTAATGCGAGCTCTCGTTGACCAAGGTCCTGGGCGCAAGGCAGTCCTCAGCCGTCCAAAGGGATCGATGGGGTAAGAAAAATGAAGACCGCCGTCAAGGACGTCATGACCACGCGCGTGATCTGGGTCAGGAAGGACGCCTCGTTCCGGGATCTGGCCGCCGCCCTGCGCAGGCACCGGGTCAGCGCGTTCCCCGTCCTCGGCGACGGGGACAACGTAATCGGGGTCGTCTCCGAGGCCGACATGCTGACCAAGGAGGCCCCCCTCGGGGGGTTCTCCGGCCTCCTGCACCACCGGGACGCCGAGAAGGCGCGCGGGATCACGGCGGGCGACCTGATGACGGCTCCGGTGGTGACCGTCGCCCCGGAGGACACGGTCTCCCACGCGGCCCGGCTGATGTACACGCACAAGGTCAAGCGGCTCCCCGTGGTCGACGCTAACGGTCACCTGGTCGGCATCATCAGCCGCGCCGACGTGCTGGCCGTCTTCGACCGGGCGGACGAGGACATCCGCAGGGAAGTCGTCGACGAGGTGATCCTCGGTGAATTCCTCGTCGACCCGAGGGCCCTCGACGTCAAGGTCAGCGACGGCATCGTGACCCTGACCGGGGTACCCGAGACCAACGAGGTCGGCCACGAGATCGTGCGGGGGATCCGGCACGTCCAGGGCGTCGTGGCCGTCCGGGACCGGCTCAGCTACCTCTCCTCCTAGAAGGGATGACAACGATGAACGCGACCGTCAAGGACGTCATGACCACTGCGGTGGTGGTGGTCAGGCGCGGCGCGACCTTCAAGGAGATGGCGGCCGCGCTGCGCCGGTACCGGGTCAGCGCGCTTCCCGTCGTGGATGCTGACGGCAAGGTCATCGGCGTGGTCTCCGAGGCTGACATGCTG
>JBKQQQ010000337.1:0-5323 GCA_052144275.1 Streptosporangiaceae bacterium | reverse complement strand
GCCTCTTCCCAGTTGACGGCTGCGGTGATGTTCCCGGACGGCCCGGCCTGGGTGGTGATGTACTGCGTGGTGAAGTCGTTCCTGCGCAGCCAGGTCCGGTGCCTGATGAGCAGTTCGGTGGCGGCTTCGTCGCAGTAGATGCCCTTGTTCCAGGCGCGGAGCGCGGCGGTGACCTGGCATGGGCCGGGCGGGCTGCTGGAGGGGGCTGCGGCTGCGGGCATGGCGATGTCGGCCAGTCGGGCGAGATCGTGGCTGGCCTGCTCCGGGAGGTCTGCGGGGTCGGCCCAGCAGTGGGCGATGCGGGCGTGCCGGCAGATCTGCGTCGGGTCGGCGCAGGTAGCGGTGAAGACGAAGGTGCGGATGATCTCGCCGTCGTGAACGGTGTCATGACTGCCGAGATAGGCCCCGAACTCGGTGGCGTCCAGCCCGTAGTCGCAGGCCAGGATGCGGCTGAGGGCGCTGGTGAGGGTTTCGCCGGGCAGCGGCATGCCGCCGGGCAGCTCCCATTCGCGGTCGAAGTCGCGGGTGTCGTGCCCGCAGAGCAGGATCCGCTCGCCGAGGGTGACGGCAGCCGCGACGGCCGTCTGGCCCGTGCCTTCGGCGGCAGAGGACATGACCAGATCGTGCAGCAGGGAATCAGTGACCGCGGCGGGTTTCATGAGGGCTCCTTGGAAGGGGCGGCTGCCGGGAAGCCGGGCATGCCGAGGGTGACGGCGGCCGGGGCCTGGGAGCGCCGGTCGATCTGGGCGAGCTTGTCGTCGGCTCCGGCGAGGCTGAACTGCAGCCCTTCGACTTCGCCGAGCCAGCCTTCGCGTCCGGCTTCGGCGATGCGCGCGATCAGGTTGGCGCGGATCTCGGCAATGCGGGGCCTTTGTGCCGGGTCGGGCCAGTGCATCGGGCATTTGAGGCAGGCGTGCTCATGAATGCAGGGGGTGGAGAAAGCGCGGCCGCATATTCCGGTCGCGACCTTGCGGAGTTCGAAATGGCCGAGGAATTCTTGCCATTCCTGGTCGGTGGGGGCGCGGTATTCCTCGGAGGGCCGCAGGGCCCGCCGCCGGGCCAGGAATGCCAGGTGGGCCTGGATCGCCTCCTCCGGGTAGACCGCCTTATAGCCCATTGTCACGTTGATGTCCCGGTGGCCGGCGATAACTTGCGCGATATGCGGGGGCAGGCCGCCAAGAATGGCGTCAGTGATGAATATCCTCCTGAAGTCGTGGGGTGTGTAATGCAGCGGAAGACCGTCGGCGGGATCGATCAGGCCGGTGTGCGCGAGAGCGGCGTTGAGCATGTTGCGGATCGTGTAGTCGCTGATCGCGCGGTTCTCGGCCCGGTAGCTCCGCTGGAACAGCAGGGGGGATGGTGCCAGCCAGACGCACTCGTGGCGGTCGTAGAGGGGGACCAGGGGCACCATCCCGGCGGGGCCGCGGAGCCGGCGGATGATCGCGCTGAGCACGTCGGCCAGTTCGGGCGACACGAGCAGAAGCCTCTCGGTATCGGTCTTCGAGGGGGCGATCTGCAGCAGCGGCACCAGTTCACCGGTGGTGGGCAGCCGGTATTGCACCAGGCTGTGGTGGGTGATCTCGAGTAGTTCCTCGGCGCGGCAGCCGGTCAGGCGCAGGACTTCGACAGCGGCCCAGGCCCAGAACGCGTGGTCTTCTTCCAGGCCGAGGTCGCGTCGCTTGCCGGTGCCCGGGTCGTCTGCCCAGATCCTGGCCGGTGCGGTCTTGGTCAGGATGGACCGGGTCAGGGTCTGGCCGGCGGCGGTGAAGGTCTCGCCGGGCCGGGCCTGGCGGGCGGCGGCCAGCGACGCTTCGGCGGCCTTGCGCCGTTCGGCAGTGGTCCGCACCAGGACCGGCAGGACAGGCAGCCGTTCGCGGGTGCGCGCGTCCATGCGGGCCTTGCGGTGCCGCTGGAACTTGCGCTGGCTGATCTCCTCGCCGCTGACCGGGCAGGGAACGGCCCACGGGGCGAAGCGGGCGGGATCCTCGACCGCCCACTGCGCCAGGTCGAGGTAGAAGGCCCGGACCGGCGTCAGGCACTGGCGGTAGTTGACCCGCGGGACGTAGCTCACGGTCTTCTCGCCGGTGCTCGCGGTGACGGTTTGCGGCCGGGTGCGCAGCCGCTGTTTCCAGGCGGCGGCCACCTCGGCGGGCAGGTGCAGGCTGGCGATGCCCGGGTGGTGGCGCTCCAGGTCCTGCCAGAAGCACCTGCCCAGGAAGTGGGACAGGTTCTTCAGGCTTGCGTAGTCCAGCGCGGCCTGGCGCTCCCGCAGGTAGTCCACCAGCAGGTCACGGACCGGGCCGCACTGGAGCGCGTACCGGCCGATGAGCTCTTCGGGGCTGAGCTGGCCGGGGGTGCGGAATTCCCGCAGCCTGGCCGGCGCCTGGCCGCCGAGGATTCCCATCTGGTGCAGCAGCCGGTAGAACACCGTGGTGTTGCCCGATGACCCGGCACGGGCCCCGGCTTCTGCGTCCAGCAGTTCCAGGACGTCGCCGGCCGTGACCGACCCGACGGTGCCGCCCTTGGCCGCGACGATCAGCGCCGTGCGGTGCACGGTCTGCCGGCCGGCCGCGGCGGAGACACCGGGATCGTGGTCGCACAGCGCCTGCAGCCGCCCGAATCCTTCGCCGTCACGGGTCCGGGCCAGGCCGCGGACCAGGGCGCCGTTCCCCCGGGCACCGGCGGATACCAGCCAGCCCGGTGAGGGACGGACCAGGTCGGCGCAGATCGCCACGGTCAGCGCCGCGGACAACTCGGCCTGCCGCCCCTCGCGGTGCAGGCCGAGGTCGTGCAGCCACGCCGCCGGCAGCTGCCGCCAGCCGGCGCCGGCGCGGTCCGCGCCGCTGGCAAGCCACCGTTCCTGCCAGGTCTGGCCTGGCTGCGCGGCCAGCCAGTCCAGCAGCAGGGCCAGCCCGCGGACGCGTCGTTGCTGGCGTTTGGCATCCTCCAGCACGAACGGCGGGCGGGTCAGCCGCTCCCAGGCGGTGTCGCGTGGCTGCAAGGTGGCGGGCCAGCCGTCAGGCACGGGCCGCGGGGGGAAACGCGCGCGCATCGCTTCGCGCGCTGTCGGTGCCGCCGGCGGCGCAACGTCCGGCCGCCGGATGACGGCGGTCACCATGCGTCGTTCCCGAACAGCACATCCAGCGTCTCGGGCCGGTAACCGGGCGCCAGGGCCGGCCTGGCCCGCTCGGCCGCCTGCCGGGTCTGCTGGGCATGATGGGCCAGCACCCGGCGGATCACGTCTTCCTTGCGCGGGGTCAGGTAAATCTGAGTGGTGGTCAGCCGCGCATGACCGAGCACAAGCTGCACGTCGCTGAGGGGAAGAGCCGGGTCCTCAGCCATCCGGTAGGCCGCGGTGTGACGCAGCGAATGCAACGTCGCGCCGGTGCCAGCCCGCTCGTTCACCCGCTCGAACATGCGGTGCACCGCGTGATAGGTCAGCGGCCGGGCCGGGCGGCGTGACGCCCACCACAGCGGCTGCCGCCGCCCGGGGGGAATCAGCCCGGCCATCTCCACCTGATACAACCGCAGCCACACGAACGCATCGGTGGAGGCCGGCAGCTGCTGCAGCGCACCGGTGCCCTTCCGCACCACCGTGATCAGCTGCCGCCCCGGCTCAACGCCGCCCAGGGTCGCCGACAGCAGCTCTGATGCCCGCGCCCCGGTCGACACATAGAACGCCACCAGCGCCCGGTCCCGGTGCGAGGGCAGCGCCGCGAAGATCTCGTTGAACTCGCCGTCCGGGACGCTGCGCGGGACCCGGGAGGCAACCCTCGGCCGGTAAAGGCCACGGCGCTCATCGCGGTAAGGCTCCATCGGATTGTGGTGCGCGTGTGCCCGCCCGCCCCGGCCGGGGCGGACCAGCGGGAACGGGTTGATGACCGGCCCGCTGCCCGCCTGCAGGTGGAAGTCGTAAAAACCGCGCAGCACCGTCTCGGTATGCGCCCGCACCGACGGCGCATACGCCCCGCCCGCCGGGACAGCGCCCGCAGCCTGGGCCTGTCCGGGCGCACGCCAGTGCGGCCGGGACTGCTTGCCGGTGACCTGCAGCCACCGGCAGAAGTCCCGGGCCTCAATCCGGGTCGCCCGGTCCCAGCCCACCCCGGCCGCCCAGCAGAACCGGAACCAGCGGACAAGATCGAACCCGTAAGAGCGGACCGTCAGCTCTGACCGGCCCGCCGCCAGAAGATCGCGGAAGTAGGCGGTAACCGGATCCACCACTGCCCCGCCCGGATCGATCAGCTGGTAAGGCTCATACCGGTCGCCGGTCGCGACCAGCCGGCCCGACGGAGGCACCACCAGCGCCGCGAGGTCTCTGTCCAGCCCACCCTCTGTGATCATGAACGGCGACCGTACCGGCACAAGCCCGGACCCATCGCCTGAACAGCAAGAACTCCGGCCGTTGTTCAGTCAATAGGGACCTGGCGCGCCGGCGGGTTCGAGGCGCTGCTGCCCAGCGACCGCAAGTGCGAGCCGGTCACCGCGGACAGCGTGCTGGCGATGGCGGCGGCGCTGAAGCGGGAGAACATGGAGCGCACCGCAGCGCAGGTCCGGCGGATCATGGTGGCCTCCTCGGGCGACGCGCCGTCGGAGCGGACCTTGCAGCGGCACTTCGCGGGCGAGGACCTGACCACCCCGCGGGGGAGCACCGTGTTCGGCCGGTTCGAGGCCGAGGCCCCGAACGTGCTGTGGGTCGCCGACGTCCTGCACGGCCCCCTGATCGGGGGGAGGAAGACCTACCTGGTCGCCTTCCTGGACGACCATTCCCGGTTCATCACCGGGCACCGGTGGGGGTGGAGCGAGGACTCGCTGCACCTGGCCGCGGCGTTCAGGCGGGCCGTTGCGGCCCGGGGCCTGCCACGGAAACTGTCTGTCGACAACGGGGCATGCTTCGTCGATGAGACGACCGCGGTGACCTGCGCGAAGCTGGGCATCCGGATCACTCACTCGCCGCCCTACCGTCCCGAGGGCCGGGGTAAAATAGAACGCTTTTTCGAGACGGTGCGGGGGCAGTTCCTGGTCGAGATCTCCCCCGACGGCAAGCCCGCCCCCGGCCGCCGGGTGCCGGCCGGCCTGGAACAGCTCAACGGCTGGTTCACCACCTGGGTCGAGCACGAGTACCACGTGCGGGTCCACTCCTCGACCGGGGCGACGCCGCTGCAGCGGTGGAGCACGGGCACGCCCCGGTTCACCGGTGCCGCGCAGCTGGATGCCGCGTTCTTGTGGGAGGCGATCCGGACCGTGGCCGCCCGCACCGCCACGATCAAGTTCCAGGGCAACGTGTATGAGACCGCGCCCGAGCTGGCCGGCCAGGCGGTGACGA
>JBKQQQ010000336.1:0-4362 GCA_052144275.1 Streptosporangiaceae bacterium | reverse complement strand
CCGAGGCGGCCGCCGCCAAGCTGTTCACCAGCGAGGCGTGGGTCCAGTCCAGCCTGGACGCGATCCAGATCCACGGGGCCTACGGCTACATGAAGGAAGCCGGGATCGAGCGCGACCTGCGGGACGCGGTGGCCGGCACCATCTACTCGGGAACCTCGGAGATCCAGCGTGTCATCCTGTCCCGGATGCTGGGCCTGTGAGCCAGCGTCGGCGGCGTTGATCGGCCAGGAGGGGAAATGGCATATCTGCTGCAGCACCTGTTGACGGACAGCGCAGCGCGGCGGCCGGACCGGCCGGCGGTGGCTGCGGGAGACCGGTCCCTGACCTACTCCGAACTGGACGGGCTGAGCAACCAGGTAGCCCGCGTACTGATCGCGCAGGGCGTGGCGCCGGGCGACCGGGTGGGGCTGCTCGTCCCCAAGTCGGCCGCCTCGGTAGTAGGCATATTCGGGGTGCTGAAGGCCGGGGCCTGCTATGTCCCGCTCGACCCGAGCGCACCCGTCGGGCGGCTGTCGACCATCATGCGCGACAGCGGCATCGCCGTGGTCCTGGCGGACCTGGGGAGGGCGCCCGGCGCTGCCGCCATGGCCGACAGCGTTCCGCAGCTTCGCAGCGTGATAGTGGTAGGCCCGCACTGGGGACACGAGGGCGAGGGAGCAGCCGGGGCTCAGCGCCCGGGCCTGGCCGTGGTGCCCTGGGACGCGGTGCTGGCAGAACCGGGCGGAGCGGTTATCGGGAACCCGGCGATCGAGACCGACCTCGCCTACATCTTGTACACGTCAGGGTCGACCGGCATCCCGAAAGGGGTCATGATCTCGCACCGCAGTTCGCTCACCTTCGTCGCGTGGGCGGCAGCCTACGCCGGGCTCGGGGAACAGGACCGCGTCTGCAGCCCGGCGCCACTGCATTTCGACCTTTCCATCTTTGACATCTTCGCCACCTGCCGGGCCGCCGCCTGCATGGTCGTGCTCTCGGAGAAGGCGACTATGTTCCCCGTACGGCTGGCGGAGCAGATGGAGAAGGAGCGGATCTCCGTCTGGTATTCGGTGCCCTCTGTTCTCACCATGCTGGTGACCTATGGCAACCTGGCCGGGTTCGACCTATCGCGCCTGCGGGCGGTCATCTTTGCCGGGGAGGTGTTCCCGGTAAAGCACCTCGGGAGGCTGATGGCCGCGCTGCCGCACGCGCGTTACCTTAACTGGTACGGGCCGACCGAGACCAACGTGTGTACGGCGTTCGAGGTCCCGGGGAGCAGCGCCGGGCCTCCAGATCCGGTCCCGATCGGGAAAGCGTGCGCCAACACGGACGTGTTCGCGGTCGCCAGCGACGGCAGCCAGGTATCGCGGCCCGGGGAAGTAGGCGAGCTGTACGTGCGGGGCCCGTCGCTGATGCGAGGCTACTGGGGCCAGCCGGGCAAAACCCAGGAGGTACTGGTCCCGAACCCGTTCCAGGCGGCTTACCACGAAACGGCGTACCGGACGGGTGACCTAGTAACCCAGGACGACGACGGCAACTACGTCTACCTCAGCCGCCAGGATGGCATGGTGAAGACGCGCGGCTACCGGGTGGAGCTGGGAGAAGTAGAAGCCGCGCTCTACGGGCACCCGGCCATCCACGAGGCGGTGGTGCTGCCCATACCAGATGAGCTGCTCGGTAGCCGTCTGCGGGCGGTCATCTGCGTCGATGGCCCTAGCGGCCTTACCCGTGAGGAGGTGCTTGACCACTGCCGTCGGCGGCTGCCGGGCTATATGGTGCCGGACGTGGTGGAGTTCTGCGAGGCGCTGCCCAGGACCTCCAACGGCAAGGTCGACCGGGCCCGGCTTGCAGGGGCACGGTAGGCGATGAGCAAAGAGGAGCTGCAGGACACTATGGAGGTCACTCAATTGGAAACGGTCATCAACGACTACATCAGCCGGGAATTCGTCCAGGACGCGACCCTGCTGCCACTGGCGAACGCGACGCCACTGCTGGATACAGGCGTCCTCGACTCGCTCAGCCTGCTCAGGCTCGTGCTTTTCGTTCAGGAGCGGTTTGGGCTCGTGGTCGACGACGTGGACCTTGTCCCCGAGCATTTCGCCAGCGTGGACGCCATCTGCGCCTACCTCCGCTCCAGGACCGGGGAAACAGTGGCCCATGGGGAAGGCCATGGGTGAGGCGGCGACCAAGGCGGCAGACCCCCCGCGCGGACGGCGGCTGGGCAGGACTGGCCGTCCTCGGACGGTCCCCGTGGAGCGGCTGCTGCGCAAAGCGGTGGTCGTTGCCTACTGGCTGGCAGTGGCGCCGTTGGCAGCGCGCCTGCCCGCCAACCTCGCCTACCGTGTCGCCTGCTGGTGGGGGGACTGGGGTTTCCGGTCCCAGGCCGGGAAGCGCTCCGAGATAGTGCGTAACATGCGCCAGGTGCTCGGGGACGAGCTCGGCCCGGAAGAGGCTGAGCGCCTGGCCCGGGACTTGTTGCGGTTCCTCTCCTGTGATGTCATCGACATGATGCGGCTGCGAGGCCGGGCCCGGTCCCTGGAGAAACTGGTCGAGATCCGCGGCCGCGAGCACCTGGACGCAGCGCTGGCCGGGGGCAAGGGGGCCATACTCTGCAGCGCCCACTTCGGTTCCCACGTCAGCGCCTTCTCGCTGCTCCATGCCAGCGGGCTCCCGCTCACCGCCATCGCACGCACGTACTGGAATTACACGCCCGGCCTGTCTTCCGCCGAGCGGCGGTTCTGGGACCTCGTCTACGCCAGGCGCATGCTTCGCCACCGACAGCGGCCGAACATCGAGCCGTGGCCGGGCCGGGTTCAGGTCGCGGCGCAGGCCGCAGCCGCGCTTCGCGCCAATGAGGTGGTGACGATCTGTAGCGACGCCCCGCCACTAGACGCTGACCGGGCCCGCACTATCGAAGTGTCCTTGCTCGGACGGCAAGCCAGGCTCCTGCCCGGGGTGGTGACCCTCGCCCGGCTGACCGGTGCCCCGGTTCTCATGGCTTTCGTGTACCGCTCGGCTGACTACCGCCACCAGGTGCTGGAAATCTCGCCGCCGGTGCCGATGCAAGGCGAGACGGCGACGGCGTTCGGGCGCTGCGTGGCCGCGATAGATGCCGCCATCAGGACAAGCCCCGCCCACTGGTACTTCTGGTTCAACACGGATGACCTTGCCAGCCTCGGGCTGCTCCCGGCGGCTCCGTCGGCCGGGACAGCCGCCGTCAGCCCGCAGCCTTCCGTCGGCGAGCCTGCGGCGCTCCTCGAGGACCGGCGCTAAGTGCTCTGGACCGTAATTTCGGTCACGCATCGGGCTGGGACTCGGCCATAAACTCTCAGGCATGCGCTGGACCGTCGTCGGCCCACACGCCATCACCACGCTCCGCTGCCAGCAGGCCAGCAGGCCCGGGACGACCCGGTATGCCGGCCCTGGAAGATGCTGAGTCATTGCTGATTCTGCGCAAGCTCCGCTACTGTCGCTGGCGCACCAGGCGGCTGGCCAAGGACATCCACACCCGCTCGTGATTCAGCCCTCCCGGCTTGATGACTGGTCCGCTTGGCAAGTGTCCCTTCAACACATAACATCGCGTGTAGTCAGAGGGTGGAGGGCTCATCAGGGTTTGCTGAATCACCCGATGGTTTCGGCCGGTTCCCGTCCAGGGCGGCGGACCGCTCTGGACGGGCGGCGAAGTTCGGGAGGCGAGCTTTTGCGGGGTCCTGTCCGGTCACGCCGCCAACCGGAGCGCCGGCGCAGGGTCGTCTCTCGCTGGCGGCTTCCTGGGACTCCGGCAACTACCTCACTCATGTTGAGGATAGCTAACCTACTGCGGCGGCATGGAGGTTGTCGATCTTGCCAAGCCGCGGTGAGGAGCGGCCGGACGGCCGAGGGCGTCGCCGTGCGCGCCGCGCCTGTCCGCCCGCCTGTTACGAGGCGGGCCGGTCTGTTGGCCGTTCCGTCCCGAACGCCGTGGACAGGATAGGCCGGTGGCACCGCTAGCTACGAGCGCTCGTCTCGTCCGCAATCTGGGCGAACGGGCCCTCGACGGGCTGCGAAGCCCGATCTACCGCAGTGGCTATGCGCTCCTCGCCAATGCCGCCGGAACAACTCTCGTCGGTGCCGTCTTCTGGGCGGTCGCGGCCCACCTGTACAGTGGGGAGACGCTGGGGCGCAGCTCAGCCCTCATCGCTGCACTGATCCTGGCGTCAAGCCTCGCGCAGCTGAACCTGCACAGCGCCCTGCCCCGGTTCCTGCCCCGGGCTGGGCGATCGGCCGGCCGTCTCATCACCTACAGCTACGGGATGAGTTCGCTTGCCGCCCTGGCCGTCGGCCTGGGGTTCGTCACGATTCTCCCCCGGCTGAGCTCGAATTGGCGATTCTTGGGCGATTCAGCGA
>JBKQQQ010000335.1:0-8567 GCA_052144275.1 Streptosporangiaceae bacterium | reverse complement strand
CCAGCGGGCAGATCTCGTCGGCCGCGCTGAACCACGCGCTGATCAAGAACTACTCGATCGTGGGCCTGCACTGGGGCCTGTACCAGACCAAGATGCCCGAGCTCATCGGCGAGTGCCACCGGCAGCTGACCAAGCTGGTCGCCGAGGGCGCGATCCGGCCGCTGGTCGGCGACCGGGTCGGCCTGGAGGAGGTGCCCGGCGTCCTGCAGCGGCTGGCCGACGGCGACACAGTAGGCCGGGTTGTCGTCACGCCCTGATGCACGGCCGGCGCCAGGGGTCGATTTCTTCCGCTACGGCGCGCTCCCCGTACCGCTGGTGACGGTCGAAGAGGCCGAACGGCTCGCGGCCACCTCGTTCGGCCTCAAAGTGCGGGCGCGGCCGTTGGGGAGTCAGCAGGACAGCAACTTTTTGCTGGTGGAACCGGACGACCGTGTTCTCGGCGTGCTCAAGATCGCGAACCCGGTGTTCACCGCGGCCGAGATCCAGGCGCAGGACGCCGCGGCGGAGCACGTCGCCGCGGCCGGCGGGCTGCGCGCCGGGACCGTGCGGGCCGGGCCGGTGACCGTGCCGACCGCGGACGGGCCCGCCCTCGCCCGGGTGCTGACGTACCTGCCCGGCGGCACCCTCACCGGCCCCGGCTACCTGTCCCCGCGGGTCGTCGCGGAGATCGGCGCGGTGGCCGGCCAGGTGAGTCGGGCGCTGCGCTACTTCACCCACCCCGGGCTCGACCGCGTGCTGAGTGGGACCTGCAGCACGCCGATCGCGTCGTCGGGCGGCTCGCGGAGCACGTACCGGACGCCTCGCTGCGCGGGCGCGTGGCGGACGCCGCCGGCCAGGCCTGGCGCCGGATCCAGCCGCTCGCCGGGCACCTGCCGCGGCAGGCCATCCACGGCGACCTGACCGGCGACAACCTGGTCTGCACCACCCGCGATCGCCTGCGCACCCCGGACGGGGTGATCGACTTCGGTGACTCGACTATTTCGTGGGCGGTCGGCGAGCTCGCCGTCGCGATCACCTCGGTGCTGCGCCACGCCGGGGCCGAGCCGTGCTCGACGCTGCCCGCGGTGCGCTCCTTCCACCGGATCCGGCCGCTGTCAGAAGAGGAGGCCGCGGCGCTGTGGCCGCTGGTCGTGCTGCGCGCCGCCGTGCTGGTGGTCAGCGGCGAGCAGCAGGCGACGATCGACGACGGCAACGAGTACGTGACCGGCGCCCTGGAGGACGAGCGGCGCACCTTCTCCCAGGCGGTGTCGGTCCCGGCCGAGGTGATGACCGCCCTGATCATGGACGACCTCGGCTTCGGCCGGGCGCCGGTGCGGGTTCCAGATCTTGGGTCGGCGGCGCTGCTGGACCTGGGGCCAGCGCGGCGCGGCGTGCTCGACCTGTCGACCCTGTCCGACGCGGCCGACGCGGGGGCCTGGCTCGAGCCGGGCCTGGCGGACCGGCTGGCCGGGGCTGGGCTGGCGGCCGGGTCTGCGGCGGTGACCACCCGGTACGCGGAGCCGCGGCTGACCGCCTCCGCCGTGCTGGCCGGGGTCTCGCCGGCCAGCGTCGCCACCGGAATCGACGTGTGGCTGGCTGACGCCGCGGAGCTGACCGCGCCGTGGGCGGGCGAGGTGACCGCGCCGGCGCCGGGACACGTCGTGCTCACCGGCGAGGGCCTGGTGCTGACGATGCACGGTCCTGGGGCCGAACGAGCTGCGGACAGCGGCGCATCCAGCGGCAGCGTATCCAGGGGCGGGGCGCTGCTCCGGCTGCCCGCGCGGACCAGGCTTCACCTGAACCTGCGGGGCGCGGCCGCACCGCCGGTGCCGGCGCTGGTCCGGCCCGAGTACGCGCCGGGCTGGCTCGCGGTCACCGCGGACCCTGCGCCGCTGCTAGGCCTGCTGTCTGGGGCAGGCGGGCCGGAGGAGGACCTGCTGGCCCGGCGCGGCGCGTCGTTCGCCGCCGTGCAGGAGCACTACTACCTCGACCCGCCGCGCATCGAACGCGGCTGGCGGCACCACCTGGCCGCCACCGACGGCCGGGTCTACCTGGACATGGTGAACAACGTGGCCGTGCTCGGCCACTCGCACCCGCGGATCGAGGCCGCCGTGGCCCGGCAGCTGCGGCGGCTGAACACCAACTCCCGGTTCCACTACGCGTCGGTCATCGAGTTCTCCGAGCGGCTGGCCGGGCTGCTGCCCGAGCCGCTGGATACGGTGTTCCTGGTTAATTCGGGCTCCGAGGCGGTCGACCTGGCCATCCGGCTGGCCCTGGCCGCCACCGGGCACCGGGACGTGGTGGCTGTGCGCGAGGCCTACCACGGCTGGACGTACGCCTCGGACGCCGTCTCGACCTCCACCGCCGACAACCCGAACGCGCTGGCCACCCGGCCCCGCTGGGTGCACGCGGTGGACGCGCCGAACTCCTACCGCGGGCGCTACCGCGGCGCCGGCGCCGACCGGTACGCCGCCGACGCCGCGGCGGCCATCCGCGAGCTGGCGGCCAGCGGCCGCCCGCCCGCGGCGTTCCTGGCCGAACCGTTCTACGGCAACGCCGGCGGCATGGCGCTGCCGGACGGCTACCTCGCCGCGGTCTACGCCGAGGTCAGGCGTTGCGGCGGCCTCGCCATCGCCGACGAGATCCAGGTCGGCTACGGCCGCCTGGGCCACTGGTTCTGGGGCTTCGAGCAGCAGGGCGTGGTGCCGGACGTGGTCACGGTGGCCAAGGCCATGGGCAACGGCTATCCGCTCGGCGCGGTCGTCACCTCCCGCGCCGTCGCCGAGCGGTACCGCGACGAGGGGTACTTCTTCTCCTCGACCGGCGGCAGCCCGGTTTCCTGCGTCATCGGGCTGACCGTCCTCGACGTGATCCGCGACGAGGGCCTGGCGGCCAACGCCGCGCGGGTGGGCGGGCACCTGAAGGCACGGCTGGAGGAGCTGGCCGGACGGCACGAGCTGATCGGCGCCGTCCACGGGTCCGGGCTCTACCTGGGCGTGGAGTTCGTGCGGGACCGGCTCACGCTGGAGCCCGCGACCGAGGAGACCATGGCCATCTGCGACCGCATGCTTGAGCTCGGCGTGGTCATCCAGCCCACCAGCGACCGGATGTGCGTGCTCAAGATCAAGCCCCCGCTGTGCCTGGATACCGACGGCGCCGACTTCTTCGCCGACGCGCTCGACCGGGTGCTGACGGAGGGGTGGTTACCTCAGGACGCTGCTATCCGCCTGTGGTGGTCGAGGGGTGGTGACCTCAGGACGCTGCTATCCGCCTGTGGTGGTCGTGGCAGCCGGGGTAGCCGGGGTCGTGGTGGCCGGGCTCGTGGTAGCCGGGGTCGTGGTGGCTGGGCTGGTGGTAGCCGGGGTCGTGGCTGGGCTGGTGGTGGCCGGGCTGGTGGTCGCCGGGCTGGTGGTGGGCGGGATCGTGGTGGCCGGGGCGGTGGTGCTCGATGCCGGGGAGGTGGGCGGCGTCGTCGTGGTCCCGTGCGTGGTGGCTGGGGTGAGCTGCGCCGACCGGGTCTGCGTTGTGCTGCCGCCCGCGGGTCCGTGGGTGCCGCTGGACCTCCCGGCCAGCGCGAAACCGGCTGCGGTGCCCCCGGCGGCCAGCAGGAACGCCAGGGTGAGCACGATCGGGAGCAGGGCCGTGCGGCGGCGCGATGACCGGTTCCCGGCGGGCGGCGCGGTACCCGACGGGGGCATGGTGGGATGCGGGGGCGCGGTGGCACGCGGGGCGGACGCGGCAGCACGCGGCGCGGACGGGTGCCAGGTCTGGGCGAGGATGGTCTGGGTGAGGTTGCCGTCCCCCACCGAGGGCCGGGTGGCGGTGGATTGCGTCAGCTGGCTCAGCAGCTGCGGCGCGGTGGGCCGGTCGCGGGGCTCCTTGGCCAGGGCGGCCTCGACCAGCGGGTGCAGCCCGGGCGGCACGGCGGTGATGTCGGGCGCGGTGTGCATGATCCGGTACAAGATGACGTCGGCCGCCCCGGTCCCGAACGGCGGCTGCCCGCTGGCCGCGTAGGCGACCGTCACGGCCCAGGTGAAGATGTCCGCCGCCGTCCCGGCCTTGCCGATGACCTGCTCGGGCGCCATGAACCCGGCCGAGCCGAGCGTGATGCCGGTCTTGGTGAGGCTGGTCGTGTCCAGCGCCTGGGCGATGCCGAAGTCGATGACCTTCGGGCCGCCCGGGGTGAGGAGCACGTTGGAGGGCTTGAGGTCCCGATGCACGATCCCGGCCGCGTGGATCGCCGTCAGCGCCTCCGCCAGCCCGGTCGCCAGGCCGTACAGCATCCCGGCGTCGAGCGGCCCGCGGGCGTCGATGTACTCAGACAGCGAGGGTCCGTCGGCGTACTCGGTGACCAGGAACGGTTCCGGCGCCTTGGTATCGGCCTCGATCACCCGGACCGTGCATACGCCCTGGACCCGGGTCAGCATGGTGACCTCACGGCCGAACCTGACCCGGAACTCCGGGTTGTCGGCCAGTTCGGGGCGCAGCACCTTCACCGCGACCTGCTGGCCAGTGGGATCCTCGCCTAGGTACACGACGCCCATCCCGCCTGCGCCCAGCCGGGCCACCAGGCGGTACCGCCCGACCTGCGCCGGGTCCGTCTGCCGCAGAGGCGTGCGAGCCAACGATCCCCCTTCCGCCCCGTTAATGGTTCGCCAGAGCCGCCGCGTGCGGCATCATCCGTTCGGCATTGATCTCTCGAATGGTACGTGCTCTCAGTGTTAGCCGGACGGCGGCGGATGTGGACGAAGGGCTGGGGCGGTGGCTTAGCGTGGGGTTATGGACAACTGGGGACGACGGGGGAAGCCGTGCTGAACTGGTCGAACTATGTGGCGCTCGGGGACAGCCTGACGGCGGGGCGGGATGACCACGGGCCGGGAGGCGTCCGGATCGGGTGGGCGCGGCGGCTAGCCGGGATCTTGACCGCGCGGACCGCGGTGCCCTGCACGCTGACCAACCTGGCCGCCGACGGCGCCAGCGTGGCCATGGTGCTCGAGCGGCAGCTGCCCTCGGTGGCGCGGATCGGGCTCAGACCCGATCTAGTCAGCGTCACGGTGGGGATGAACGACATCCGGGACCCCGGCTTCAGCGAGGAGCGTTTCGCCGCCGAACTCGGCCGGTTGCTCGACGGCCTGACCACGACCGGGGCCACGGTACTGACCTGCACGCTGCCGGACATCGCCGCGATCATGTCGCTGCCCGCGGACCTGGTCGAGGTGGCCCGCCAGCGGATGCGGCGGGCGAGCGACATCATCCGGGAGCAGGCGGCGGGCCGTGGCGTGGTCTGCCTCGACGCGTGGGCGATGCCCGGGGCGGCCGACCCTGAGCTGTTCGGGCCGGACCGGATCCATCCGAACGCCAGCGGGCACCAGCTCATGGCCGACGCGTTCGCCGCTCTGCTGCTGACCGGCGGACAGGCGCCGTGAAGCCATAAGATACGGCCCTAGAATGTGCGCGGTGGCAGCGGACCAGCAGCCGGCGGCCGGGAGGCGATGGGTTACTCCGGTCGTATACGGCGTGCTCGGCCTCGAGCTCGCGGTGGTCGTCGCCTTCGCCGCCACGTATAACGCCCTGGATTTCCGCGTTTACATGTGGGGCGGCCATGCCGTCCTGCACGACAACCGCCTCTACCTGGCGCTGGCCTATGGTCACTGGTTTACCTATTCGCCGTTCGCGGCCCTCGTGTTCGTGCCGCTCGCGACGTTCCCGCTCGCCGTGGCGCGGGTGGGATGGGACCTGGTCTCGGTCGCGGCGCTCGCCTACTCCTGCGTCATCATCCTCAAGCTGGCCGGCTACCGGCCGTCGAGGCTCATGACCGCGGGCCTGGTCGCGGCCGCGATGGCGCTTGATCCGGTGTACCAGACGCTGTTCCTCGGCCAGATCAACCTGATCCTGCTGGCCCTGATCCTCACCGATGTCTGGCGTGTCTCGCGAGGTCGCGACGCGGGCATCGGGGTGGGGATAGCGGCGGCGATCAAGCTGACGCCGGCCATCTTCATCCTGTTCTTCCTGCTGGCCAGGCGGACGAAGGCGGCATTCATAGCGGCTGGCACGTTTATCGTGTGCGGGCTTATCGGGTTCGGGGTCGCGCCCCGGGCCTCGACGCTGTACTGGGAGCGCCTTTCCCATGACACCAGCCGCGTCGGCGCTCCCTACATCAGCAACCAGTCGCCCTACGGGACGGCGATCCGGATCGCCGAAGGGCAGGGGCATGTCGGCGCCTGGTGGATCGTCATCCCGCTCGCGTTCGCCGTCATCGGCCTGACGGTGGCCGTCGTGCTGGCGAGGAGGCAGGACTGGCTGGGCGCGACCGCGGTGACCGGAACCACCGGGCTGCTCGTGTCGCCGATTTCCTGGGCGCATCACTGGGTGTGGATCCTGCCCGCCCTGGTCCTGCTGGTGCGCGCCGGGCACCGGATCGCCGCGGGCTTCGGGTACCTGCTGTTCGCGCTGGCCCCGTTCTGGTTCACGCCCCATTCCGGCGGGCCGCGCGAATACGGCTTTCACTGGCTGCTGACGCTCGTCGCCAACTGCTTCCTGATCGCCGGGCTGGCGTTCGGCGCCTACATGGCCTGGTATGCCTACGCTTACCGCCCCGGCGGGCTAGCTCAGCTGGGGCGCTCGCAGCGTCCGCAGGGCCAGGCCACCGATCTCGGCGCGGCGGTCCGCGCCGGGCCCGGCTACCCCGGAGCCGGCTAGCCGACACGGACTAGTCAAGCCGTCTCAGAGCGCGATCGCGCTGGGCACTTCCAGGACCCGGCCGGTGATGTCCGAGGCGTCCTCGGAGAGCAGGAACGCGACCAGGGCGGCGACGTCGGCGGCGTTGCCGAACCGCCGGAGCGCGAGCGTCTCGGCCAGGTCGGCCCGGGGCCTTTCCGGCAGCAGCGCGGCCACGTCGCGGGTGCCCGGGCCGGGCGCCACCGCGTTGACGCTGATCCCGAACCGCCTGGTCTGGCTGGCCAGCGCCCGGACGAACCCGGCGATGCCCGGCCGGGCCAGCGGGCCGGTGCTGCCGGGGGCGTGGTCGTACTCCCCGCACACCGAGGAGACCGTGACGATCCGGCCCGATCGCCGCTCCATCATGGCGAACACGGCGGCGCGGCACAGGTGGAACACGCCGTCCAGGCTGGTGTCGATCATCATCCGCCAGTCGGCCTCCGCCAGCCGCGCCAGCGGATCTTCCCGCGTGATCCCGGCGCAGCTCACCACCGCCTGCACCGGGCCGAACTCCTCCTCGGTCAGCCGGAACCAGGAGGCGACCTCGGCGGCGTCGGTCACGTCCACGTCGGTCCCGGTCACCCGGGCGCCACGTTCGAAGGCGGCCTTCTCCACCAGGCGGCCGGACGGCCCGTCGCCGTAGTAGCTGAAACCGATGTCCCAGCCGTCCGCGGCCAGCCGGAGCACGATGGCCGCGCCGATACCACGCGAGCCGCTGCTGACCAACGCGACCCGGCCAGTCTCCTGGCTCAACCCTGTCTCCTTCTCCCCCGGCCCAAACATAGACACCACAGTGATGCCAGGGATAGTAACGCCACTCCCGTCGCTAAGATTAACGGAAGGTAAATGCAAGGTTGCGGCGGGTCGACCAGAGCATTTTCCCAGCTGGATCGTGCCTTGTGGTCCAGCTGTATCCGCGTCTTTTGGCATAGCCTGAACCGTGGACTTGCTACGGATTGGGACCCTTGGTTCGTCGCGTATCTCCGAGCCCGCCCTGATCGAGCCCGCCGCGAGCGTGCCCGAGGTGACGGTGGCCGCGGTGGCGGCCCGGGACAAGTCCCGCGCGGACGCCTTCGCGCTGCGGCACGGGATACCCGCCGCCTACGGGTCATACGAGGACCTGCTGGCCGACCCGGACATCGACGCCATTTACAACCCGCTGCCGAACTCGCTGCACGGACCGTGGACGCTGCGGGCGATCGCCGCCGGGAAGCACGTGCTGTGCGAGAAGCCGTTCGCGTCGAACGCGGACGAGGCGGCGCAGGTCGCGGACGCCGCCGCGGCCTCGGGCCTGGTCGTGATGGAGGCCATGCACTACCGCTACCACCCGCTGACGCGGCGGCTGAGCGAGCTCGTCGCCGAACTGGGGCCGGTGCAGCACCTGCAATGCTGGACGAGCTTCGCCATCAAGGACCCGGACGACATCAGGTACGACTTCGACCTGGGCGGCGGCGCGCTGATGGACGGCGGCTGCTACGCGATCGACTGCCTGCGGCTGCTCGGCGCCAGCGAGGGGCAGCCCGCGGTGACCGGGGCGCTGGCCGATCCGTGCCCGCCTTCCCCCGGCCGGGGCCCGGAGGCGGTGGCGGACCGCTCGATGGCCGTCCGGCTGGCCTTCCCCGGCGGGGCGACCGGGTGGTTCGAGTCCTCGTTCACCATGGACGGCGAGTTCCGGGCCGACGTGCACGCGATCTGCGCCGGCGGGCAGGTGCGGCTGGAGAACTTCATCTTCGCCCACCGGGCGCGGCTGGTGGCGACCAGGAACGGGTCCGTGGTGGCCGACGAGCAGGGCGGCGGCGACTCCACCTACGTCGGCCAGCTTCGCGCGTTCGCCGCCGCGATCGCCGCCGGTCCGGGGGTTTCTGGGTCTG
>JBKQQQ010000334.1:0-6063 GCA_052144275.1 Streptosporangiaceae bacterium | reverse complement strand
TGCCGCTAGCTCTGGCGCAGGCCGCGGCGGTGATCGCTGCCCAGCATCTGGGCTACCCCGCGTACTTGGCCCGGCTGAGTGCCACGCCGGTGCAGGATCTGCTCAGGCGCGCTAGCCGGAGTTTCCGGGATGACCCGGTGCTGACCCGTTGTGGCTGTGGTTAGACGCGGCCTGATCTGAGCTTATGGGTGTCGCTGGACCGGCTGGTGGTGTATTACCCATATGTGGCGTCGGTGGTGGGCAAGAAACGCGGCGGGTCCACGTACTACTACCTGGTGGAGTCGGCCCGGGTCGGCGGGAAGCCGCGGATCGTGTCGCAGGAGTACCTGGGCACGGCGGAGGAGCTTGCCGCGGCGATGCGCGGCGGCGGGCTCGGGCTGCCGGACCGGGTGCAGCACAAGGACTTCGGCGTGGCCGCGGCGGCTTGGGGAATGCTGGAGGACCTGGGCGTGGCCGGTCTGATCGATGCGGGGGCCGGGCCGCGGCGGGCGGACGCGGGCGCGTCCGCCGGGATGTACCTGGCGCTGGCGGCGATGAACCGGCTGGCCGCGCCGTGCTCCAAACTGCGGTTCGCCGAGTGGTGGGCGACGACGGCAGCGCCGCAGTTCACCAAAATCCCGGCCACCGTGCTGGATCACCGCCGGTTCTGGGACGCGATGCACGCCGTCACGCTGGAGCAGCTGGAGGCGGCCGGGCAGGCGATCACGCTGCGGGCGGTGGAGATGTCCGGGCTGGACTGCTCGTCGGTGGCGCTGGACATGACCAACTTCGCCACCTTCATCGACACGCAGAACAAGCGGGCACCGGTCGCGCAGCGCGGCAAGGCCAAGCAGAAACGCTCCGACCTGCGGCTGGTGGGGCTGGGCCTAGTCGTCACCAGGGACGGCGGGATCCCGCTGACCTGGCACGCCTACCCCGGCGACAAGCCGGACGTCACCCAGTTCCCGGACATGATCACCCAGCTGCTGACCCGGTATCAGGCGGTCTGCGGCCGGGCCGGGGTCGCGGCGGAGGCGGCCGGCATGACCGTGGTGTTCGACGCCGGGCAGAACAGTGAGGCGAACTTCGCGCACCTGGCCGCGGCCGGGCTGAGCTGGATCGGGTCCGTGCCCGCCTCCGACTGCCCGGACCTGCTCGCCCTGCCCGGATCGGTGCGGAGCATCGTCGATGCGGACCGGTTCGGGCAGCTGACCGCCTACGACACCCGTCGGCAGGCCTACGGCGCCGGACGCCGCGCCATCTTGACCCACTCCCCGGAGCTGCACCAGGCCCAGGCGGCCGGGTTCGAGGGCACCACGCTGGCCAAGGCCGGCAAGAAACTCGACGAGCTGGCCGCCACGCTGGCCCGCGGCCGCACCCGCCGCCCCCGCGGCAAGGTGGAAGCCGAGATCACCGCGATCACCGCCAAGCCGTGGGTGCGCCGCGTCATCACCTGGCAGCTGACCGGGGACCAGCCCAGAGACTTCCGCCTGACCTGGCACGTTGACGCCGCCGCCCGGGCGGCCCTGGAAGAAGAGATCTTCGGCAAGCACGTGCTCATCACCGGCCACGACGACTGGCCCGTCGCCGAGGTGATTGCCGGGTACCGGTCCCAGTCCGAGGCCGAATCCGCCTTCCGCCAGATGAAAGATACCCACGTGGTGTCGTTCTCCCCGATGTTCCACTGGACCGAGCACAACATCCGGGTCCACGTCTTCACCTGCGTCCTGGCCCTGCAGATCGCCCACCTGATGCGGCTGAAGGCCCGCCGCGCCGGGCTGCACCTGTCCGTCCGCGAACTGCTCCGCGAACTTGCCGGCATCAGCGAGACCGTCCTGCTCTACCAAGGCGAACGGGGCAGGCCCCGCGCCCACCGCATGCTCACCGAAACCACCCCCGTCCAGGACAAGCTCGCCCAGATCTTCAACCTCGACCGCTACGCACCCAGACGCTGACATGGGTAATACACCCAACCAGGCCACACGTACACCCTGACCAGCGCAAACAAGACCAAGATCAACTTATCCCGGAAACTCCGGCTAGCGCCTCGGCCATTACCAGGCCGAATGGTTCTGGCCAGGTGATCGGGTTGACCAAGGCGGCCGCATGGCGCATCAGGTCCAGCCGGACGGTCAGCGGGTGCTCGGCCGGAATGTCGTCACCCGGCCCGAGCAGCGGCCGGACCTGCTGGTCAAAGTAGGCGCGCTCGGCAGGATCCCTGATCTTCGCCGAGATGACCAGCGGCCAGCCGGCGCGCCGGGCGACCCGTACCGCGTGATGTGCTCCCTTCTCGGCGCTGATCCTGCCGACGAACAGCAGGTAACCTCCGGTCCCGGGTCCGGGCTTGTGGATATCCAGGTCGATGCCGTGATGGATGACCGCCGCCACCGGGATGTCGCCGAAGCAGCGGGCATGCGCATGCGAGATCGCCACGATCGACGCATGCCGGGCGACTTCGGCCAGCGTACGGCGGCTCTGCGGAGTGAAAGGCCCGTGGATCGTCGTCACCACCGGCTGCCGGGGTATCCCGCGCCGCCCGGCCAGCTGCGGGCCCATGACGGTGTGGTCGTGGATGATATCCACGTCGGCCAGCGCCTCATAGGCGGCCAGGACGTGCGCTGCCTCCTGAGCGCAGGCGCCCATCGGCTCGACCGGCGACCGGAAGAGCCACTGCCGCGGGACGGGGCACGTCGACTCGCCGACGGTGAACAGCCGCACGTCGTGGCCGCGTGCCATCAGGCCGCGCGCGAGATTATCGATGACTATCTCGGTACCGCCATAGGCGGGCGGCGGCACCGGGATCCACGGCGGGGCAATCAGCCCGATCCGCATGGCAGAGCCCCTGCCCATCCCAGTTCGCCGGTCATGGATCCTCCCTCGGGATACCGCGGACCGCGCGGCCGATGGCCTCGCTGGATACACCAGCAGTCCACCGCCACTGCTGACCGGGGGCACCACCCTGGATGGGGTGAGCTAAACCGGGCCATGCTGATCGCGACGTCGCCGAGACCCCGCAGCGCGAAGGCTTCGCGGACCTCGCCCGAGCCGCTGCCACAGCAGAGCAGGCACACCGCGGCCAGGAACCGCCCGACGAGATCGTCAGCAACCTCGGCCGGAGACGGCGCACGGGAACGGTACGGCCGACGAGCTCACGAACCTGGCCGAACCGGGCGACCACGGGGTCCTCAGCGAGGCCGACTACGAGCGGGGCAAGAAGAAGGTCCTCAGTCGGCCGGCAGCCTGAACCGGCCACCGTGGGAGGACCCCTCCCGTTGACAAGCTCATCGACCTGGACAAGGCCACGGAGGCTCGTGTGCTCCCCCGACTGATGACGAGATCACGACGGGCAAGATCGCAGCTTGCGGACCTGAGCAACTTCCCCGGATTACTAGCTCACCTAGACCCGCCTTGCCAGATAAGCCGGAGCCGAGCGCTACTGGCACGCTTGATCGTCTAGCTCCCGGTTACCTGAACAGTCCCGGCCCGCGACGACGACGGTCGCCCCGGTCGTCCTGCCGGTCATCGCGCTTGTCGCCCCGGTTCCGCGCCGGATTGACATCGCTGAGCACGGCGAGCTTCCACCAGGCGGGCCTGGTCATGATCCCTGAGTTCATGCCCTGACAGGCTCTCGCCCCACGCGACGTCTGCGCCTGACCCTTCCGGGGGTCATTCCAGGCAGCCGGTCCGGCCAATTGCCCGTCCCACCTGATGCGGGACGCCAGCTCTCGGCACGTTAACAGGCCGGTGCAGAGTTGCCCGGGCTTCGGCTCCGCGTGTGGGCGGCGCTGCCTTGCCGCCCCCGGCCCAGGCGCTCAGAGTTCTTGCCATCCGGCGCTTTGACGTTGCCCTGACGAGGATGTCCGGTCTCGGAGCCGCCGAGCGTCTCATCCCCTGCTGGGTGATGCGCCGGCACGAGCACATGGAGTACCCAGTAGATGGTGGGGCGTGGTCTTGACAGATAGGGGTAGCGAGATGAAGACGGTGATTGTGGGGGGAGTTGCGGCGGGTGCCTCGACGGGTGCTCGGTTGCGGCGGCTGGATGAGTCGGCCGAGATCGTGGTGCTGGAGCGGGACCGGTACGTCTCGTTCGCGAACTGCGGCTTGCCCTACCACATCGGCGGGGCGATCCCGGACCGGGACAGCCTGCTGCTGCAGACGCCCGAGAGCCTCGCCAGGGCCCTGGCGCTGGATGTACGGACCGGGCAGGACGTGATCCGCATCGACCGTGACGCCAAGGAAGTCGAGGTGCGCGATCTCGCGCACGAGCGGACCTACCGGGAGTCCTACGACAAACTCGTGCTGTGCACAGGAGCCGAACCGGTCCGGCCGCTGATCCTGGGTGCCGACGACCCGCAGGTGGACGTGCTGCGCAACATCCCCGACATGGACCGGATCATCGCCCAGCTGGACAAGGACGCCGAGAGCGCCGTGATCGTCGGCGGCAGTTACATCGGGCTGGAGCTGACCGAGGCGTTCCGGGCACGCGGGCTAGAGACGACCGTGGTCGAGCGGACCGAGCGGCTGATGCCGTGGCTGGACCCGGAGATGACGCGGATCCTGGACTACCACGTCCGCACCCACGAGGTGGACCTGCGGCTCGGCACGTCCGCCGCGGCGGTTCGCCGGGGGGAGGGCGATGGGCTGGTAGTCGATCTGTCCGACGGCACGTCCGTGGAGGCTGACGTTGTCGTGATGGCGGCCGGGGCGCGTCCCAACGTCGACCTCGCCCGGGACGCCGGTATCGAAATCGGGCCGCGCGGCGGCATCGTGGTCGACGCGCAGATGCGCACCTCGGCACCCGACATCCTCGCGGCCGGTGACGCGGTGGAGACCGCGCACTTGCTGACCGGGGAGCCGGTGCTGTCGATGCTGGCCGGCCCGGCGAACCGGGAAGGCCGGATCGCCGCCGACACGATTGCCGGCCGCGAGGACGTCGGCGGCTACCGGGGTACTCAGGGCACGGCCGTGGTCAAGGTGTTCGAGATGACCGCCGGGGGGACCGGCCTGACCGAGACCGAGCTGCGCGCGGCCGGCATGGACTACCGCAAGGTGTACACCCACCAGAACGGCCATGCCGCGTACTACCCCGGCACCGCGCCGCTGTTCCTGAAGGTGCTGTTCGACCCGGCCGGGGGGAGGCTGCTGGGCGCGCAGGTGCTCGGCTGGGACGGTGTCGACAAGCGCATCGACGTCCTCGCCGTGGCGATCCGCGCCGGGATGACGGTGTTCGACCTGGAGCACCTGGAGCTGGCCTACGCCCCGCCCTACGGGGCGGCGAAGGACCCGGTCAACATGGCCGGCTTCCTCGGCGCGAACCTGCTGCGCGGCGACATCGCCCTGTGGTACCCGGAGGATTACCCGGACTGCCGTGACCGGGTGACGATCCTGGATGTGCGCACGCCGACGGAGTACGGCGCCTGGCATATCCCCGGCGCGGTCCTCATCCCGTACACGGAGCTGCGGCAACGGCTGGCTGAGGTGCCCCGGGACAAGCCCGTGTACACCTACTGCCGGTCGGGTTTCCGCAGCTACATCGCCTACTGCGTGCTGAGGCAGAACGGCTGGGACGAGGTGGCGTTCCTGGCCGGGGGGATGATGACCTACCACAGCTACCACCGGACGCCGCTGACCGTCGGTAAGGGCGGCATGCCGATGGTCGCCTACGCCGAGGACGAGCTGGCCCAGCGCCCCGGCGCCCTTGAACATGTGTGACGCGCCAGCTCGCCGCGAACTGGTCGCAGGCCGTCGTCATGGGTGACACGGCGGTTGAGGTCACGTTGAGCATCCGGGCTGAGCACGCCGAGGGCCCGCTGTGGGACGCCGCCACGGCCCGTCTGTGGTGGGTGGACATCACCGGGCAGCGGGTGCACTGCTTCGACCCGGCCTCGGGCAATCGCAGTTCCTGGGCCACCGCCGGGCAGCCCGGAGGCGTGGTCCTGAGCGTGGCGGGAGAGCCGGTCGTGGCCAGCCCCGAGGGCCTGGCCGTGCTCGACCGCAGCGCCGGCACGATGAACCTGCGCGTTCCCATCGAGCAGGACAGGCCCGGGAACCGCGCGAACGACGTCAAGACCGATGGCCGGGGCA
>JBKQQQ010000333.1:0-15700 GCA_052144275.1 Streptosporangiaceae bacterium | reverse complement strand
CGAACGGGCCGAACGAACCGCGGCCTCCCTCGACCACCTCGACGGTGACCGGGTCGAGGCGGTGCTCGGCCAGCTTGCTCTGCACGAGGGCCAGGGTCAGCCTCGAGCCGACCAGCGGGATGTCCGGGCGCTGCCTGAGCAGGTACGGGATCGCGCCGATGTGGTCCTCATGGGCGTGCGTGAGGACGAGCGCCTCCACCTGGTCGAGCCGTCCGTCCAGGTAGCCGAAGTCCGGCAGGATCAGGTCCACGCCCGGCTGGTCGGGGTCGGGGAACAGCACGCCGCAGTCCACGATGAGCAGGCGGCCGCGGTGCTGGTCAGCTGGGACGACACGGTAAGGGGCGCGCTGGCGGTGACCGATACGGTCAAGCCGTCAGCGGCCGCGGCCGTGGCCGGCCTGCGCGGCCTGGGCCTGCGACCGGTGCTGCTGACCGGCGACAATGCCGCCACCGCCCAGGCGGTCGCCGCCGCCGCGGGGATCGAGGAGGTCATCAGCGAGGCGCTGCCCGCGGCCAAGGCGCGGGTGATCACGGATCTGCAGCGGGGAGGACGTTCGGCCGCCATGGTGGGAGACGGGGTCAACGACGGTCCGGCCCTGGCCGCCGCCCAGCTGGGCCTGGCCCTCGGCTCGGGCACGGACGTCGCCATCTGCGCGGCGGACATGATCCTGCTCCGCGACGACCTGGAGGTCGTCCCTGACGCGATCAGGCTGGCCCGGGCCACGTACCGGACCATCCGCCGCAACCTGGCCTGGGCGTTCTGCTACAACGTGCTGGCCATCCCGCTGGCCGCGCTCGGCTTCCTCAACCCCATCCTGGCCGCCGCCACGATGACGCTGTCCTCGGTCTTCGTCGTGTGGAACAGCCTGCGCCTGCGGCGCTTCTCCGCCTCCCCTGCCTCCGCGGACGTGAGGTGATCCGGTGGCTCGCGAGGCGAAGCTCGTGGGGTTCGTGCTCCTGCTCATCGCGATCTTCGTCGGAGCCCACGCGGCCGGATCTCATCTGGGTCCGGTGACGACCACTCATTCTCAGGTCAGCTATCCGGGTCTGGGCGGCGGCACGGGCGGCATGAACATGGGCCCGTCCGGCGGCGGCGACCAGGGGCCCGCGCCGGCGGTGCGGCTGCGGGGCGGCCCGTGAGCGGCACCGGGACCATGGTCGAGGCCGAACTTGTCGTCGGCGGGATGACCTGCGGGTCGTGCGCCGCCCGGATCGAGCGGCGGCTGAACCGGCTGGACGGCGTCGTGGCCACCGTCAACTACGCCACCGGGCGGGCGTATTTCGCTCACCTGGGCGGGCGGGACCCCAGCGAGCTTATCGGCGTGATCGAGTCGACCGGCTACACGGCGGAACTGCCGGCCCCGTCGGCCGCGGACGACGCGCCCCCGGCGGACCCGGAGAGCCGCGCGCTGGCGCGGCGGCTCGCGGTCTGCGTGCCGCTGGCGGCGGCGGTCATCGTGCTCGCCATGGTGCCGTCCGCGCAGTTCACCGGCTGGCAGTGGGTGAGCCTGGCGCTGGCCGCGCCGGTCGCGGTGTGGGGGGCCTGGCCGCTGCACCGGGCCGCCTGGTACGGGCTCGGCCACGGGGCCGCGACGATGGACACGCTGGTCAGCGTGGGAGTCGGCGCGTCGTTCGGCTGGTCGGTGTACGCGCTGCTGTTCGGCGGGGCGGGCATGACCGGCATGCGGATGTCGTTCGCCTTCACGTTCGGGCAGGCCAGCGGGCAGACGCTGTACCTGGAGGCCGCCGCCGGGGTGACCACGGCGGTGCTGGCCGGGCGGTACCTGGAGGCCCGGGCCAGGGCCCGGTCGGGGTCCGCGCTGTCGGCCCTGGCCACCCTGGGCGCCAAGACGGTCGCGGTGCTGCGCGACGGGGTCGAGCAGCGGGTGCCGGCCGGTTCGCTCGTGGCCGGGGACCTGTTCGTGGTCCGGCCGGGGGAGAAGATCGCCACCGACGGGGTGGTGGCCGAGGGCAGTTCCGCGGTCGACGCCTCGCTCGTAACCGGCGAGTCGATGCCGTCCGAGGTGGGCCCGGGCGACGAGGTGACCGGGGCCACCGTGAACATGAGCGGCCGCCTGGTGGTGCGCGCCACCCGGGTCGGGTCCGACACGCTGCTCGCCCAGATCACCCGCCTGGTCAGCCAGGCGCAGAGCACCAAGGCCAGCGCGCAGCGGCTGGCCGACCAGATCGCCGCCGTGTTCGTCCCGTGCGTGATCGCCCTGGCCGTGGCCACCCTCGGCTTCTGGCTGGGCGCGGGCCTGTCCGCGGCTGCCGCCTGGAGCGCCGCGGTCGCCGTGCTGGTGGTCGCGTGCCCCTGCGCGCTCGGGCTGGCCACGCCCACCGCCCTGCTGGCCGCCGTGGGCCGCGGCGCGGAGCTGGGCATCCTGGTCAAGAGCGCCCAGGCGCTCGAGTCAGCCGGCCGGGTCCGCGCCGTCGTCCTGGACAAGACCGGCACGCTGACCACCGGCGTCATGACCGTGCAAGCGGTTATCGCCGTTTCCCACGACGAGGACGAGGTACTGCGGCTGGCCGGGGCGGTGGAGGACGCCTCCGAACATCCCATCGGCCAGGCGGTCGCGCGTTGTGCCGCCGAACGTCTGGGCTCCCTGCCCCGGGTCACCGCCTTCGCCGCGCTGCCGGGCGCCGGGGTGCGCGGCACCGTCGACGGCCGCGTGGTCAGCGTGGGCAGCCTAGGCCTGTTCGGCGAGCTGTCGCTGCTGGTGCCTCCGACGCTGCGGGAGGCCGTCGAGGCGGCCGAGGAGGCGGGCCGGACCGCGGTCCTGGTCGGCTGGGACGGCGAGGCACACGCCGCGCTGGTGATCGCCGACCAGCTCAAGCCGCACGCCGATGCCGCCGTGGCTTGGATCCGCGACCTGGGCCTGCGCCCGATCCTGCTGACCGGCGACAACACCCGCGCCGCCCTCGCGGTCGCGGCCCAGCTGGGCATCCCCGCTGCCGACGTATTCGCCGAAGTGAAGCCCGAGGGGAAGGTCGAGGTCATCCAGCGGCTGCAGGCCGACGGGCTGGCCGTCGCCTTCGTGGGTGACGGGGTGAACGACGCCGCCGCGCTGGCCCAGGCCGACTTGGGCATGGCCATCGGCGTGGGCGCCGACGCGGCCATCGGCGCGGCGGACCTGACGCTGGTCAGCAGCGACCCGCTGAGCATCGTCTCGGCCATCAGGCTGGCCCGGGCCACCATGGCCGTGATCCGCGCCAACCTGGCCTGGGCGTCCGGCTACAACTTGATCGCGATCCCGCTCGCGGCGCTCGGCTACCTCAACCCGCTGTTCGCCGGGATCGCGATGTCGGCCAGCTCGCTGTTCGTCGTGGCCAGCAGCCTGCGGCTGCGGCGGTTCCGCGCCGGGCCCGGTCCCCGGTGACCGCCACGGCGGCGCCGGGCGCCGCGCCCACGCGGACCGAGCCGGGGCGGAACGTGGCGCGAGAGCTGGCGCGGGCCGCGTTCGGGCCGGTGATCTGCGCGGTAGTGCTGATCGGCCTGCTGTCCGCGTGGGTCGCCACCGGCGGGGCGGGCACCCTGTCCCGGGTCAAGCTCCAGGTCACCCTGGCCGCCGTTCCCATGCGCGCCTTCACCCCTGCCACCGCCGCGAAGGTGGGCCCCGCGACCACGTTCCTGACCATCCGCAACCTCAGCGGCACCCCCGACGAGCTCGTCGCCGTCCGCAGCCCGATCGCCGCCCGCGTCGTCCTGACCGAGCGCACGAGCCTGGCCGGCCCGAGGGTCGTCGTCGGCAGCTTCGCTATCCCGGCGCACGGGACGCTCACTTTGAGCCCGTTCGGCGATGACGTGGTGCTCCAGCACCCGGCACCGTTCGAGACCAGCCCGAGCGTGCCGCTGACCCTGACCTTCCGTAACGCCGGCGCGGTCACCATCGAGGCGACCGTCACCGCCCCCGGCACTCCCTGACCTGTGACAAGACCGGAACGGTCACCAACGGCATCGTCGCCTACCCGGCCGTAGTGACCTCCGGTAGGCTGGGATATTTAGTAGCACTGGGGGCATTCATGCCGCCTGATCGCTGGTTCGCTGTGGGAACGGGTGACGCGTCAGCGGATGACGCTGGCGGGCGCGCGGCTGATGCTGCACTCATCCATGACGACGCCAAGCTGCTGATCGTCTTCTGCTCGCCTGCCGAGAACCTCCCGGACCTGATCGGCCAGGTCCGCTCGCGATCGGGTGGCGTACCCCTGATCGGCTGCACGACGGCGGGCGAGATCGCGAGGGACGGCCCGCGCGACGGCAGCGTCGTCGTCACCGTTCTCGGCGGGGACGGCTTCGTCATCGACACCGCGGCCGCGGCCGGGGCGTCAGAGGATCTTCGCGACGCCGGCGCCCGCGCGGCGCGTTGCCTGCCCTCGCCCGCGAGCCATCCCCATCGCGTCGTGCTGCTTCTCACCGATGGCCTGGCCAGCGACCAAGACGAGATCATCCGCGGCGCCTATTCGGTTCTCGGCGCCGGAGTCCCGATGGTCGGCGGCTGCGCGGGCGACGGGCTGAAGATGATAAAGACGTTTCAGTTCCACGGCGACCGCGTGCTGACCGACTCGGTGGTCGCGGCCGGCATCGCGTCCACCGGCCCGCTCGGGATCGGCGTGCAGCACGGCTGGCGCGCGGTCGGCGAGCCCATGCTCGTGACCGGCAGCAGCCCGAACCGGGTCGACAGCCTCGACGACCGGCCGGCGCTTGATGTTTTCCTCGAGCGTCTCGGCGCCGAGCCCGGGCAGCTTCGTCCGGAGGATCTGCCCGCCCTGGCGCTCACGCATCCCCTCGGGATCAGTCGTTACAGCGGGGAAGAGCAGGTACGGTTCATCACCTCGGCCGACTTCACGCGGCGCTCGCTGTTCTCCACGGCACAAATACCGCAGGGCAGCCTGGTACGTCTCATGGAAGCTGACATCAGCGCGGTGCTTGCCGCCACCACTGTCGCCGGTTATGCATCGGTCGCGGCGCTCGGCGGCGCCAGCCCGCTCGGCATGCTCGCGTTCGACTGCGTGGCCAGACGCAGCATACTCGGCCAGGAGGGGATCGAGAAAGAGATCCACGGGCTCGCGGACGCGGCCAGCGGGGCACCGCTTGCCGGGTTCTACTCCTACGGTGAGATCGCCCGCACGCGTGGCATGCGCGGTCTGCACAACTACACCCTCGTGATCCTGTCGGTCGCCTGATGCCCGCGTCGACCTGGTTCCCGCAGCAACTCGTGGCCTTCCTGGAGGCCGTCTGGTCAGCCAGGACCGAAGCCGCGGCTGGGCTGATGGCGGTCGAACGGGCCGCGGAGGCGCTGGACGCGGAGATTGCCGCGATCGTCTGCGGGGACCGCGTGATAGCCGCGGTCGGGTACCCGGAAGGGGCGGTCCCGGTGCGGGAACTCACCCTGATCGCGGCGGACGGCGCGCACCGTGAACTCACCGTGCCAGGCGCCGGGGTGTGCCGGGCGGCCACCGTATCGCTTGATTACCCGGCGGGAGCCACGTTCATCCTCGCACGTGCGGGGCCCGGTGGCAGCCTCGGTCAGGACGAGGCCAGCCTGCTCCGGGGCATGGCGCGAGTCACGTCGATGGCGATGCGGACCCAGCACCTCCTCGATGACGAGCGCGCGGCCCGTGAGGAAAGTGATCGTCAGGCCACCGAGAACGCACGGCTACTGGCGGAGCTGACGCAGCGGCAGGTGCGCCTCACCGAGCTAGTCGGCGAGCAGGCCGCCCTGCGGCGTGTCGCCACGCTCGTCGCGGCCCAGGCCGATGCCGACCGCATCCTCGCGGCGGTGGCCGAGGAGGCGGGGCGGCTCCTGGCGGCCGACATGGGCGCCGTGGTGAGGTTCGGCCCGGACGAGCGCATGACCGTCGTGGCCATCTGGACCAAGGCCGGGACGGAATTTAATTTTCCCGTCGGGGAGAAAGTCCCGGTCGAGGGGGGCAGCCTGACGGCCCGGGTGCTGCGATCCGGCCGCCCGTCGCGACTGGAAGGCTACCGTGGCGCCACAGGCAGGCTCGCCGAGATCAGGGACCGGCTCGGTCTTCGCTCGATAATCGGCGCCCCGATCATGGTCGGCGGGCGCATCTGGGGGACGGTGACCGTCAGCGTCCTGTCTTCCCGGCCCGAGGCCGAGACCCTGCCCGCCGGATCCGAGCAACGGCTCGCGGACTTTACCGAGCTGCTGGCGACCGCGATATCCAATTCGCAGGCGCGCGGCGAGCTCGCCAGGCTAGCCGAGGAGCAGGCGGCTCTGCGGCGGGTGGCGACCCTGGTGGCTACCGGCACCGCCCCAGCAGACCTTTTCGATGCCGTCACCACCGAGATGCGTGTACTGCTCAACGCGGGTGTCGCCAGCCTGCTGCGCTACGAAGCCGACGGGACCGCCACTTTCCTCGCCGCGAGCAGCGACCCGGACACCGAAGTCCCCCTGCTGTCCCACCTGACGCTGGAGGGCAGGAGCGTGGCGGCGGCGGTGCTCAGCAGCGGCGGCACGGCCCGCATGGACGACCTGGAGGGGCCGCCCGGGTCCGTGCCCGCCGCCTTCCGCAGCCTGGGCATGCGCTCGGCGGCGGGGGCACCGATCGTCGTCGAGGGCAGCCTCTGGGGCGTGATCCTGGCGCACTGGCGGGACCCTCAGGCGGTCCCGCCCGACACCGAAGGCCGGATTGCGCAGTTCACCCAGCTGGTGGCCACCGCGATCAGCAACGCGGCGAGCCGTGCGCAGCTCGCCGCATCCCGGGCCCGGATTGTCGTGACGGCCGATGAGACCCGGCGCCGGATCGAGCGCGACCTGCACGACGGGATTCAGCAGCGGCTCGTGACCCTTGCCTTCCGGCTGCGGATGACCCAGGACGCCGTCCCGCCCGGGCATGCTGGCCTGCTGGCGGCGATGTCGCACGCGGGCGACGAGCTCATCAGCATCCTCGACGAGCTCCGCGAGATCTCGCGCGGCGTCCACCCGGCGATCCTGTCCGAGGGCGGACTCGGCCCGGCGCTGCGCTCGCTAGCCCGGCGTGCCAGCGTGCCGACGGTGCTGGGCATCGGCGAGATCGGCAGGCTGCCCCAGCCCGTGGAGGCCGCCGCCTACTACGTCGTGTCCGAGGCGCTGACCAACGCGGCGAAGCACGCGAACGCAACCGTCGTCCACGTGGATCTCGACGTCAAGGACAGGACGCTGCGCATTTCGGTAGCTGACGACGGCAACGGCGGGGCCGATCCGGCGCAGGGTTCCGGGATCATCGGCCTGATCGACCGGGTGGACGCCCTGGGCGGCAAGCTGACGCTGCGCAGCCCGCCGGGCGAGGGAACCTCACTCGCCATCGAACTGCCGCTTGAGCCGGGCTGACGGAAGCCGGGCGCGGCGACCTGATGTCCTGGCTGCTGGCGCCTCAGAAGCGGACCTGGTGCCAGGTGGCGCCGGCGTCCGTGGTCCGCAGGAGCTGACTCGTGCCGCCAAGGAACGGCCCGCCGATCACCATCCAGCCCACCCTCGGGCTCCTGTAGGACAGGGAGCTCAGGCTCACCCCGCCACCAGTACCGGGCACCGTGACCTGACCCCAGGTCTTCCCGCCGTTGGCCGAGCGGTAGAGGTAGTCCGGGCCTGGCGTGACGACGGCGATGGTGATCATCGTGGGACGGTACGGCAGCACGGCGAACCCGGACACGTCGCCCCCGGTCGGGGCCGGCCCGATCAGGTGCGCGGTCCTGCCGCCGTTGACCGAGAGCAGCACCTCCTTTTCCGTCTGGAACATGCCTTGCGGGAAGGCGCACAGGAACAGGACGTGCGAGGGACTGGCCGGCGCGATGCCCGCCAGCTGGTAGTAGGTCCCCGGGCAGCTGAACGGGTACTTGTGCCAGCGCACGCCGTCAGCGGTCGCCCACACGTACGTGCTGCCGCCGGGGCCGCCGGCGGAGCTGGCGAACCAGGCCGCCCGGCCGGAGGTCGCGAAGACGGCATTCGCGGCCGTCATGGTGCCGGCCCGCGCCCACGCGTTCCTGCCGGCGGGGCTGCGGTACAGCTCATCGGCCAGGCCGTGGAACGGGTCAGGATCGACCACGGCCCACGCGGTCCCGGCGGAGGCGGCCATCGCCGTGACGCCGCCGCCCAGGGAGGGGACGATGTTCCCGCCCAGGGAGATTCTCTGCCAGTGCGCGCCGCCGTCGTGAGTGGCATACAGCCCCGGGCCGTACAGCCACCCGTCCTGCCGGCTCGCGAACACGACGCCGCTGACCCTGGATGCCTGGGTCAGGAGGTTGCCTGCGCCGTTGAAGAGAAGAACATCAGGTGCGCCGGCGAAACGCCAGTGCGCGCCGCCGTCGGTGGTGACCGCCAGCCGCGCCCGGCACGCCTGGTTCACGTGCGTGCAGCCCACACCGCCCAGGACGAAGCCCGACGAGGGGGACAGGAAACTCGCCGACATCGGCTGGAACCCCGCGGGCACGCCCGCAGCCTCCGCCGTGCCGGTGCCGCCGACGGCCCCGGCGGTGCCGGCCGCCCCGGCCGCCCCGGCCGCCCCGGCGGCGCCGGCCAGACCCAGTGAGATAAGCGCGCCCGCCACCGCGGCGCATATGGTGCGCGTGATACGTGGAAGCATGGCAAGGACCTCCCTTGCGCCAAGCCAGGTAGCGCAACCGCTCCGCGGCTGCGCTATCGCGTGCCATTGTTCAGCGGCTGGGGCACGCCAGCCAGAGCCGCTGGTCGGCAAAGCGGGGGACCTTGGGCCCCGGGCTTTACGGCCACGATGGAGCATTGATGCTGCTGGGACAGCCACGATGTTCCATCGTGGCCGTTACGCCGCGGGCAGGCCCGCGGATCCGGGTTGCGGGGCGGGCGCGCGGGACGATCAAGCGCGTAGACCTCGGCGTCTGACCTCAGTCTTCGTAGTGAGGCCGTAAGACCACTGCCTGTCCAGGCTAATTGAAATTCTTTTTGCCGAACGAACCGAGGTGCTTGCCCCGGTCAGGCCCTTACATTAAGCGCCAACTCAGTACAACAGCCAGTACAGCAACAGGGGGCACGTAAGCGCTCGAATGCACGAGCAGGCACTCGCAACAGCGGGTGCCTTTTGCAGCCACATCTCCTGCGCTCGAATTGATCAAGAACCGCGACACGCCAGACTTGCCGGGCGCGGCACCGTATTTCATTGCGCGGTCTTCCCTTTCGTGCCACAATCGACGACACGTTGTAGGGGGGTACAGCATGTTGTGGTGGTTTGTGCTGATCATCCCAGCACTGTTCCTTAGCCATGGGAACCTTGGCCTGGGCGTTCTGTACTACGGGATATCCGTCGCGGTCCTTTACGTGGTGTCGCTCGAACGGCACTCGAGCCGGCGGTGCCGGTCATGCGGTGGTACGGGTCGGCATAAGGGGGCGATGTTCACCTGGGGGGACCGGTCGTGCACGAAATGTGGCGGGCAGTCCCGGCACCGCAGGTGGGGTGTGCAGGCATTCCATCCGGGAGACAGGGCATGGTCTGAGCGGTCGGCTGCCCAAGCCAGAAAGCGCCGGGGCGCTCCCCGTTAGATCCTCGCGGCGGCTCGAGGGGCAACGGACCCGTAGCCGTAGCGGGCCCTCTACCAGCCTGGTCGCCGCCAGCCCGCGCTAGCCTGCGGTAGTTCAGGCGTGCCTGGCGGACCAGCGGGGAGGTGCGGCCATGGAATGGTTGTTCGACGACGAAGGGCGCGGGATGGTACGGGAGAACCACATCGGCGAGGTGCACGCCTGGCTCGCCGCCCGCCTCTGAGCCTTACTAAAGCAGCCACCCCGATCAGCGCTTGCTCACCGACCTGCAGCGCATCACCGATGCCCACCGCGCACTTACCGAATCCGGCCGCCGGGGAAAAATTGTCCTGACAGCCGACTCATAGGAACGTCGCAGGTGTCCCGTACGCAGCGCTTGATAGTCGTCCTCGTGCTCAACCTCGGCCTGGTCGCCGCCCTGGTGATCGTGGGCATCACCGCGCACTCGCTCGCGGTGCTAGCCGAAGGCGGCGACTATCTCCTGGACGCCGCCGGGGTGGCCGTGGCGTTGCTGGCCATCCGCCTGTCCGCACGCCCCGCCGGCCGCGCCCGGCCGGCCCCGACAGACATTGCCGCGCTCGTCAACAGCGGATGGCTGCTCGTCCTCGAACTACTCATCATCGGCGCGGCCGCGGAGCGGCTCGTCACCCGCACCCCGCAAGTCCACGGCCTGCCCGTGCTGATCGTGAGCGGCGTGGCCGCGCTGACCATGACCTTCGGTGCCCTCGTTCTCCGAGCCGACGCCGACGACGATGACGATGATGACGCCGATGGCGCTGGCGGGCGCAACTTGTCCGTCGCCGCGGTCCTCCTCGACACCGTCGCCGACGCTGCGGCCGCGGCGGGCGTCGCCGCCACCGGCGGGATCATCCTGGCCACCGGCGGCTGGTACTGGCTCGACCCCGCCGTGGCGCTCGTCATCGCCGTGGTCATCGCCTACCATGCCCTGGCGCTGCTCCGCAAAGTCCTCACCCGGCTCCGCTCAGCGGCATAACCCGCGCCGGCCCAGCCCCCGTCTGGCCGTGCATAGTCTGGCTGGGTACGGTTTGTGTCGGTCGACGGTGCACGCAGGCTCACGGCAAGGAGCAGCCGCATGATTGAGGCGCGCGATCTGACCAAGTTTTACGGGGACAAGGCGGCGGTGGATCACCTGACCTTCACCGTCGAGCCGGGCCGGGTGACGGGGTTCCTCGGGCCTAACGGCGCGGGCAAGTCCACCACCATGCGCCTCATCCTGGGCCTTGACCGGCCGCAGTCCGGCATCGCGCTCATCAACGGCCAGCGCTACCGTGACCTGAAGGATCCGCTGCGGACGGTCGGCGCGCTGCTCGAGGTCAAGACCGTGCACCCCGGCCGCACGGCCCGCAACCACCTGCTGTTCCTGGCCCAGACGCAGGGGCTGCCTGCCCGCCGGGTCGATGAGGTGCTGGCCCTGGTGGGCCTGCAGCCCGTGGCGGACAAGCGGGCCGGCGGCTTCTCGCTCGGCATGAGCCAGCGGCTCGGCGTGGCCGTGGCCATGCTCGGTGACCCGGAGATCCTGCTGCTCGACGAGCCAGTCAACGGGCTCGACCCCGAAGGCGTCCTGTGGATCAGGAACCTGATGAAGAGGCTCGCCACCGAGGGGCGCACCATCCTGGTGTCCAGTCACCTGATGAACGAGATGGCCGTCACCGCCGATTACCTGATCGTCATCGGCCGGGGCAAGCTCATCACCGAGGCCAGCACCGAGGATGTGATCGCGCGCAGCACGGACAAGTCGGTCCGGGTGCGCACCCCCGACGCGGACCGGCTGGCCGATCTGATCGAGGCGGCGGGCGGGAAGGTGGTTCGGGGCACCCCGACGGAGGGCGCCGGGCTGCTCACGGTCACGGGCCTGGAGTCGTCCCGGATCGGCGAGCTCGCCGCGCCCGCGTCCATCGTGCTGCACGAGCTGACCCCGCTGGCCTCGCTGGAGGGGGCGTTCATGGAACTGACGTCCGGCAGCGTGGAATTCGGCGTGCCCGGCCAGCATCCGGCGAACGCCGGCCAGGATCCCGCGAACGCCGGCCAGGATCCGGTGAACGCCGGGGAGGGGAGTGCCCGATGACGACCACGTCGCCTGTTACCCCGACCCGCGAGCCCGCCGGCCCGGCCGCCGGGCGCCACGCCGGATTCGCGAACCTGCTGCGGGCCGAGTGGACGAAGATCCGCTCGGTGCGCTCCACGGTCTGGACGCTGGTCACCTTCGTCGTGGTGTGCATCGGCTTCACCGCGCTGATCGGCTGGCTGACCGAGACCCACTGGGACGGCCCGAGGGCCGCGGCGCGGGACGTCAGGGCCGTCGCCGACCCGGTCGGCTTCATCCTGGGCACGGGAATCGGACTGGGGCAGCTCGCCATCTGCGTCCTGGGCGTGCTGGTCATCACCACCGAGTACTCGACCGGGGTCATCCGCGCCTCGCTCCTGGCCGTCCCGCGCCGGATACCGGTGCTGGCCGCCAAGGCGGCGGTGTTCGCCGGTCTCCTGATCGTCGTGACCGAGATCGTCGCCTTCTGCTCGTTCTTCATCGGCTCGGCCATCCTGCACGCCCACGTCCAGGTGTCGCTGAGCGACTCAGGCGTCACCCGCGCCGTCATCGGCGCCGGGCTGTACCTCACCGTGCTCGGGCTGCTCGCGCTGGCGATCGGCGCCATGATCCGGCACACCGCCGGCGCCATCTCCACGGCCATCGGCATCGTTTTCGTGCTGCCGATTCTGTCTGGGCTGCTGCCGAGCAGCTGGGGAGCGCACATCAACGCCTACCTGCCGGAGCAGGCCGGGACGCTGATCACGCACACCCAGGAGCAGTCCGGTGACCTGCTGTCCCCCTGGCAGGGGTTCGGCGTCCTGTGCATCTGGACGGTGCTGGCCCTAGCGGTCGCCGCCTACCTGCTCGAGCGCCGCGACGCCTGAGCCTCCCGCGCGATGAGTTCGGCCGGCCTGGTGCGTCAGCACTGGTAAAGAACCTGCCGAAGGGGGCATCCATGACCGACCCGAAGACTCACACCCTCGACGTGCCAGGCGCCGTGCTGACCTACGACGTCCGGAGCAACGACGCCAGCACCCACCCGGTCCTGCTGATCATCGGGTCGCCGATGGGCGCCAGCGGGTTCGTCACCCTGGCCAGCCATTTCACCGACCGAACGGTCGTGACCTACGACTCCCGCGGCGCGGACCGCAGCCGGCGCACCGACGGCGCCGCCGAATCCACCCCGGACGAGCACGCGGACGACCTGCACCGCTTGATCTCCGCGCTGGACGCCGGGCCGGTGGACATCTTCGCCAGCAGCGGCGGGGCCGTCAACGCGCTGGCCCTGGTGGCCAAGCACCCGGAGCAGGTCCGGACGCTCGTGGCGCACGAGGCGCCCGCCTCCCAGGAACTGCCGGACCGCGAGCCGGTGCTGGCCGCGTGCGTGGACATCCGCGAGACGTACCAGCGCAGCGGTTTCGGCCCGGCGATGGCGAAGTTCATCGCGCTGGTCAGCTACCAGGGAGAGCTGTCGTCTGATTACGCCGGCCAGCCCGCCCCGGATCCCGCCATGTTCGGGCTGCCGGCCGAGGACGACGGCTCCCGGGACGATCCGCTCGTCGGGCAGAACATCGTCACCTGCAACACCTACCGGCACGACTTCGACGCGCTCCGCGCCGGGTCCACCCGCGTCGTGATCGGGGTCGGGGCGACCTCCGGCCAGATGATCGCGGGCCGCGCGGGCCTGGCCGTGGCCGGACGGCTCGGCACGCCCCCCGTCACCTTCCCCGGCGGCCACGACGGGTTCCTCGGCGGCGAATACGGCGGCATGGGCGAGCCCGACGCCTTCGCCGCCACCCTGCACAAGGTCCTCGACGACTAATACCCGGATAGCAGCCAGCTGGCGGTGCGCCGGAAGGCGCGGAATGCGCGGCCAGACGTACCGTGGAGGCATGGCCAGGCACCACACCGGCGCGGCAGGACCGTGATGTGAGGCGCCGCGCGCCGCCCTCGGGGCGGCCCGTGGGGTGGCCCAGTCTCCTAGCGGCTGTGGCCCTGATCGCGGCGGCCGGGATCTTCCTGTTCGTGCTCCACCAGCGGGTCACCCGTGTCTCCCCTTCGGCGGCCGTCAGCCCGTCATCTTCATCCGCTGTCGCGCCCGCGGTTGCCGCCCTGCTGCGGCAGGGAACCCCGGACACCGCGCCCGGCTACTGGGAGACGCCGAGCGCCGCGCTGGCGGCTGCCGCCGCGGGCGCGGATGACGCCCGGTTCCGCGCGCTCGGCGCGCTGCTCGTGAAAGACGGCTTCGCCGGCGCCATCATCGACCTCGGCCGGGAGATGACCGGCGGCTGGTACAACTGGAGCGAACGAAAATGCCCGCGTGCCGAGCCGGGCTGCTACGCCCTCGCCTGGCGGCACGCCGTGGACGCCATGCGGTCGGTGCCGGGGCAGCACTTCCGGTTCCTGTGGACCGTCTTCCCCGACACCGCGGCGGCGATCGACGCGTGGCCCGGCGCCGCCTACGTGGACCTCGTGGGCACCGACGTCTACGACTGGTACGGCGGCCCGGACAACACGTACCCGCACACCGCGTCCGGCCAGCTGGACCACGACGCGAGGTGGCAAGAGATCCTCACCCAGCCCGGCGGTCTCGACTGGCTCGCGCAGTTGTCTCGGCTCACCGGCAAGCCGGTGGCCATCCCGGAGTGGGGGCTGGACTTCCACAGCTTCGGCGGCCAGGACGACCCGGCGTTCATCACCCGCATGCTCGCCTGGCTGGACGCCCACCACGCGATCGGCGTCTACTGGGCGTTCCAGCACGTGGCCCCTTATTACGCTGTCCCTCCCGGCCCGCTGCTGGCCGGCCTTGGCGCGTACGCGGGCGGCCCGGCCCGGGTGAACGGCCTCGGCCTGCTGCTCGGCGGCCGCCTGCAGTACGCCGAGGCATTCCTGCCCGACGACCAGCCGGTCTCCGATTCGTCTGCGCAGCGGGCGCTGGCCGCCTGGCAGCAGGCCGGCTACCAGCTCATCCTCGCCGTCCCGCTGGTGGCGCTGACCGTGCCCAGCTATGCCGGCCCGGCCGAGCCGGGGCAGCCGTACCAGCTGGCCGACTACCCGGATGCGCTGGCCGCGTTCCGCCAGGGGGTTTCCGGCGCCCGCCGCCCCTGACCTGCGGCCTGGCCCTGGGTGAGGACACCAGGGGAGAGGCGGTCCTGGTCACCCGCCCTCGCGACGTGATCTGATACATCTCGGCCGTTGACTCAAACCTTGAGAGGAAGATCACCAGTGCCTGATCGCAATGTCCTGTTCGGTACCGGGCTGGGCGCGTGGAACGGTGCGGATGCCGCCACGGCGGCTGAGTCTGTCCGGCTCATCACCCAGGCGGACCGCGACGGCCTGGACCTGTTCACCGTCGCCGACCATCCGTATTTCGGCGCCAAGCTGGACGCGTACGCGCTGGTCTCGTTCCTCCTCGGCCAGACCGAACGGATCGCCGGCATGGTGACGGTCACCAACCTGCCCAGCCGTCCCGCGCCCGTGCTGGCGCGGACGATCACGTCGCTGTCCACGCTGTCCGGGGGGCGGATCCTGCTGGGCATCGGGGCGGGGGGAATCTGGGACATGATCGAGAAACTCGGCGTGCCCCGGCTCGACGGCGGATCCGCGGTGCGCGCCATGGCCGAGGCGATCACGCTGATCCGCGCGCTGTCCGGCGGCGGCGAGCCGGTGACCTTCGACGGGAAGTTCTACCATGTGTCCGGCCTGGACCCGGCCGACGCGCCGGCCCCGCGGATCTTCACCGGCTCGGTGGGGCCGAAGTCACTGGCCGTCACCGGACGGCTGGCCGACGGCTGGGTCCCGCCCATGGCCTCCGACTGGCTGAGCCAGCTCTACCGCGACTCGCGCCCGCGCATTGATGACGCCGCGGCCGCGGCGGGACGGGACCCGGCGGAGGTCGCCACCGTCTACAACTTCGGCGGCCGCATCACGCCCGAGCCGCTCGCCGCTACCCGGGGCGAGGACGGCCGGTGGATCGGCGGCTCCGCCCGGCAGTGGGTCGACGAGCTCACCACCGCCGTGCTCGAGCACCACGCGAGCGGCTTCATCTACCGGAGCACGGACGATACCCCGGCCGCTGGGGCGCTGGCCCGTTGGGCCACGGAGATCGTCCCAGCCGTCCGCGACGCCATCGCCAGATAGCG
>JBKQQQ010000332.1:0-7464 GCA_052144275.1 Streptosporangiaceae bacterium | reverse complement strand
GCCAACAAGGATGTCTTGCCCACGTTACCCTCGCCGACTAGGACGAGCTTCGCTTCATAAAGGGGGACGGCATCTTTGAGGCTGTGAAGGTACGTGGCAAGCGCGGTTCCGCCCCGCTCAACGAGTTCAGGGAATGGCTCGCTTAGTGGGTTATCTCGCAATTTGAGTAGTAGTCCACGGTTCAGAAGCTCAGCAAGCTGATGTGGCAAAGCGGTGAGTTGGTTGCCCTCGAGCTTCAACTCCTGAAGCTTGGTAAGCTGACCGATCTCCGGCGGCAGCACCGTCAGTTGGTTGCCCTCGAGCTTCAGCCACCTGACGCTGATGAGGTGGCCTATCTCTGGTGGCAGTGCTGTCAGATGATTACCTCCGAGCCTTAGTTCCTCGAGTCTGGTGAGCTGACCGATCTGCGGTAGTAATGCAGTCAACTGACCACCTTCCAGCATTAGTATCTCGAGGCTGGCAAGCTGGCCGATCTCACGTGGGAGCTCTGTTAGCTGGGTGGCGCTAAGCCTGAACATCGTGAGGCTGATGAGCTGGCCGATCTCCGGGGGAAGCGCCATTAGAGGGTTACGGTCAAGCGTCAACCATTGAAGGCTAGCAAGCTGGCCGATCTCCGGAGGGAGTTCCGTCAGCTGGTTGTCACTTAGCGTGAGCCGTTGGAGACTGGTAAGCCGACCGATCTCCGGTGGGAGCGACCTCAACTGATTGTTGGCAAGTATTAGATGCTGAAGAGTAGCGAGCTTGCAAATCTCTGGCGGAAGCGTAGTCAGCCGCCGTCCCGTCAGATCAAGCCGCCCCGTCCGTTCCGCTCTCCGCAGCTCACGAGCGATAGATCGCGTGTTATTGGTATGGGCCAAGATCACTCCTCTCTGCCGCCCTTAGATGTAACGTACCTTATTTCGCTACTTTAGAGCTTCAAGCGTTTCGAGTGGATGGGATCCCACTATGCACCATGTCGTGTTTGCATGCATGTGTTGCGAGTCACTCGTGATGAGTGCCGAACGTCGCTCCTGATGAATATGGACAGATCATATGAGGCTGACCGAAACCCTTCGGCGATGGTCACAGTGACGCTGTCATGCTCACCTTAACGTTTCTGCTTGACCGAGACCTGGGCCTGGGGCACCCGGTGTGCCTGCCTGGTGCCGACGTTTCGTCACGGTCCGGCAGCAACGGACCGCCCGATATCTGCTGATATGGCGTGTGGCATGAACACGAGCGTCCTCGGCTTCTGTCGCTCATGACGGGGAGTTCGGCGTGCGCGTTTGCGGCGGCGAGCCTCGGCAGGCCGGCCGCCATCCGGGCGCTCGGCCCGGCGGCGCCGGGCGCCGGGCCCGGCCTGGTGTACCGGGCTGTCGACCGTGGCCGGCGGGGCGGGATGATGACGGGAGGAGATGAGTAATGCGAGTACTGATGATCGCGCCCCCGGGCGCGGGCAAGGGGACTCAGGGCGCGCTGATCGCCGCGCACTTCGGCATCCCGCACATCGCGACCGGTGAACTGCTGCGCGATCACGACGCGCGGCGGACCGCGCTCGGCCAGGCCGTCCAGGCGTACCTGGACCGCGGCAAGCTCGTGCCCGACCAGGTCGTCCTGGACATGGTACGGGAGGCGATGGTCGCCGCGAAGGCGGCCGGCGGCGGGTATGTCCTCGACGGGATCCCGCGGAACATGCACCAAGCCCGGGCGACCTACCTGATCGCCCGCGAGCTCGGGATGATCGCGGATGTGGCCCTGTACCTGCAGGCCGGCGATGCCGAACTCATGCGCCGGCTGCTCGCGCGAGCCGCGCTGGAGCATCGCTCCGACGACACGCCGGACATCATTGCCCAGCGCCTGGCCCTCTACTATGAAGTGACGTCCCCCATCATCTCGTGGTACCGCGACCGCGGGATCCTGGTCTCGGTGGATGCGATGCGTTCCGCGCAGCAGGTCGGCCGCGAGATCCTGGCCGCCCTGGAAGCGATGCGCCCGTTCCTGGACCAGGTGCCCGGGCAGGCGCGGCGCTCCGTTGACCTCACCGGCCTGGGGGACGCATTCGGCGCCACCGACCCCACCGTCGGCACATCCAGCTGAGCCCTCCTGCACCCAGGCTGTTATCCCGGTATGGCCCGGCCGCACGCACCGCTGGCTGTCCGTGCGCTGCGGCGTGCTCAGCGCAGCCGGCGCAGGAAGGGATCCCTGGGCTCTGCCGGGCTGATCCGTACCCGCACGTCCACACGGCGATATCCCGGCCCGCCCGTCTCGGACGGCAGGCCGGTGCCGGGCCACAGCGCCGCCGGATCCTCGTGCAGACTGATCGTCAGCGCCCGGATCGGCGCTGCGCTTGGTCATGCGGTCTGCTGGTCGCGACGGCAGAGAAGGAGGCCGCCGAGGACGGCTCCTAGGATCCCGAGGCCGGTGATGACCGCCATGCTCGACCAGTCGGGACTGGTGGCGGGGGCGGGAACCATGTGGAAGAAGACGGATGTGTCCAGTAGCCAGTGGCTGGTGTGAACCACGCCGCCCGCGAGCTCGACGAGAAACGACCAGGCCAGGTATCCGTAGACAACTGTCGAGGTTAGCCGCGGCCACGCGCCGAGCACCAGCGCGCCGAGGCCGAGGAGAAATAGCCCAGGCGGGACGACGTTCAGCCCGGCCATCACCAGCGACCCGAAACCGGCCCCGCTGTGCTGGCTGGCGGCGCCCGCCCAGGCCCCGATCCCGGCCAGCAGGCCGGCCGCGAGGAGGAGAAGAGAGGAGAGTTCCAGCCGTCCGGCGAACCACGACGTCCGGCTTACCGGACGGACAAGGAGGTTCTCCAGGTAACCGTCGGCCTCCTCGGTCCGCATCGCGGTGATCTGGCCGACGGAGATCAGCGCGATCAGGAGCGCGAGGATGAGGAACGTGAGACCGAGATCGTCCGCCACGAGTGAGCCGTGCCCGCCGAGCCGTCCGATCGCTTGCTGGATCCCTTGCGAGCCGGTGGCGTCCTGGGCAGACGACTCGGCCGTTGTTCCGATGAGCACGGCGAAGGCAGCGACTGCGAACAGCCAGCCAAGGGCGACCGGCCGCATCAGGCGCACGGCCAAGCCCGCGGAGCCACCAAGCAGGGCCAGATGCGGTTGTGACGAGTCGCGTCCGGGCAGCGAGGCTGCCCCGACATCGCGGCTGCCGGCCAGGTGCAGCGTCACTGCGGTGACCGCAATCAGCAAGACGAGGACCGGAAGCAGTGCCACCGGGTTCGGGTCGGTCAGGGGCCTGGTTTCCTCGACCCAGCCGAGCGGGCTCAGCCACATCAGCCAGTGCAGGCCCTGGTTGGTGTCGGCCACCATGCGCAGGGCATACGCCATGCCGAAGACGACCCCGGCCATGGCCGCGGCGCGCCGGCGTGTGCCAGCCAGCTGGCTGGCCAGCGCGCCGATGGCGAGGAACATGGCCGCCCCCGCCACGAGCGTGACGGAGAAGTACAGGCACTGGCCGAGACTGAATCCAGCCGATGGGGACCGGCCAGTGACAATCGCCCCGACAGCCGTCAGCACGAACAAGGCCAGCAACCCGGCGCCCAGGCCCGCGAGCGCCTGGCCCCCGGCGCGACGGCGTGTTGTCTGGCCGGCCAGGAGCAGATCGTAGCGCCCGGCTTCCTCCTCGCCGCGGATGAGGCGGGTCGCCGTGAGCAGACCCCAGATCGAACCGAGAACGCTCAAGATGCCGACGAAACGCCACGAGGCGAAGCCGGCCACCGTGTTGACGGCGCGCTCCGACCCGAGGAGCGCGTTCATGGCCGTGTTCGACCCGTATGCCCGCGCCAGCTGGTCACGCGCCGCCTGGGTCTTATAGCTCGAGATGTAGGCGTGCGTCTGGACGACGATGAAGAACCCGAAGATAAGACCCCATAGAGCGCCCGAACGAGCGGCGCGGCGTGCCACCTGACCGGCCAGGACGGTTCCCGGGTAGCGCCCCGCGGGGGCGAGCTCGCGCGGCGGCTGCTCGATCAGCGTGGCGGTCATGACCGAACCTTGTCGGCTGATGCGACTCCGGTCAGGACCGGTGCCGCGCCATCGGGCCCGTACTGGGCCAGGAACAGTTCCTCGAGCGAGGGCTCGCGGCTGAGCAATTCGCGCACGCCCGTACGGGCCAGGGCCTCGACGAGTGGCTCGATCGGCCCCTGGACCTCGAGATGAACGTGGCGGCCGTTCACCACGGCTCGCTTCACGCCCGCCACTCCGGCCAGGTCGGGCGGCATGCCATCGAACGTGGCCTCGACGGTCAACGCCGAGAGATGCCGCATTTCGGCCAGTGTCCCTATCTCGACCAGGCGGCCCTCGCGCAGGATGCCCACCCGGTCGCACAGGGCCTCGACCTCACTCAGGATGTGCGAGGACAAGAACACCGTCTGCCCGGCATCGCGCGCCTCGGCCACGCTGTGGCGGAACGCCTGCTCCATGAGCGGGTCGAGCCCGCTGGTGGGCTCGTCGAGCACGAGCAGGTCAGGACGCGTCATCAAGGCGGCGATGAGCAGTATCTTCTGCTTGTTGCCCTTGGAGTAAGCCCGCACCTTCTTGGCCGGGTCGAGATCGAAGCGCTCGATCAGCTCGTCGCGGTACGCGGTGTCGACCCGGCCCTGGACCCGCCCCAGCAGGTGAATCGTCTCGAACCCGGTGAGCGAGGGCCACAGGCTGGCCTCGCCGGGGACGTAGGCGAGCCGCCGGTGCGCCTCGACGGTCTGGCGCTGGCAGTCCAGCCCGAAGATCTCCGCCCGCCCCGCCGTCGGCCGGGCCAACCCCAGGAGCAGGCGGATGGTGGTGGTCTTCCCGGCACCGTTAGGCCCCAGGTAACCGACGACCTCGCCCTGGGCGACCTCGAGGTCGAGGCCGAGCAGGGCATCGGCGGAGCCGTAGCGCTTGGACAGACCCTCGGTGCGGATGGCCGGAGTACCCATGAATCCAACTTCCCTGGTTCCCTGAAGCCCCGTGATGCCGATGACGCCAGCAGGCTTGGCCGGTGGCTTCCGCCCGCGCGATAACGCAACTGTAAGTTGCGATATGGTCATGGTGGCACAGGCCGACCTGGAACGCAACTTGGAGTTGCAATGACGCTGCAGTCCGCTCCGGCAGGCCGCGCCCGGCCGGCCGGGCGCGGCCCGAAGGTCCGTGCCGCGGTCCTCGCCGCGACGCTCACCGAACTGACCGAGACCGGCTACGCCGACCTGACCGTCGACAACATCGCGCGCCGGGCCGGGGTCCACAAGACGACGATCTACCGGCGCTGGAAGGACCGCGAAAGCCTGGTCGCCGACGCGGTGACTGATCTCGCCGCGACGCAAGTGCCCTTCCCCGACACCGGCGACATCGACGCCGACCTGCGCAGGCTCGCGCGGTCGTTCGTCGCGTTCCTGAACAGCCCGACCGGCCAGGCCATCGCCGCCGCGACGCTGTCCGATGCCAGCCGGATACCGGAGATCGCTGACGCGAAGCACCGCTTCTTCTCTGATCGCTTCCGGCGAGCACAGCCGGTCGTCTCCGGTGCCATCGCACGCGGCGAGCTTCCCGCCGACACCGATCCAGCCGAGCTGGTCAGAACCCTGGTCGCACCGATCTACCTGCGGCTCCTGGTCACCGCCGAGCCGATCGACACGACTACGGCCGATAACGCCGCGAAGGTGGCGCTCGCCGCCGCACGCGCCGGCGCACTCAGGTCTGACCCAGCGTAAGGTTCAGCCCCGCCGTACGCGCCCAGGGAACGGGCGGACTTCGTCCCTTCGGGGGTACGGACGAGTCCGCGGGGACGAAAATGGCGGTTGGCGGGGAGGGAGTCCGGCGGCTAGTACCGGCGATCGTTAGGGATCCAAATGAAGATCACTGAGGGGCGCGTACGGCTGGCGGCCAGCGATGTCGCCAACTTCCTGGCCTGCCGGAGGCTGACGCAGCTAGACCTGCTGAGGGCGGGGGCCGTGCTGGAGTGGTTCCGCGCGGGCGTGCAGAAGGTAGAGCCGCGGTGGATGCACCTGGCGCGGGGTAACGGGGAGTTCGCCTCGTTCAAGGTGGACGACTTTGCCGCTTATGAGCGGCAGACGCGGCGGCTGCTGGCGGCCGCCCTCGGCGGGGACCGGCGGCCGAGGTGTACCCGGAGCCGGTCGAGCACTGTGCCATCTGCCGGTAGCGCGAGCTGTGCGCCGACCGCAGGAGAAACGACGACGACCTGTCGCTGGTGGCCGGAATGACCACGGGGCAGCGGCGGGCGCTGAAGGGCGCCGGGATCTCGACCCGGCGCGGGTTCGCCGGGCTGGCTGAGCTGCCGCAGGTGGACCGTCGACGAGGCGGGCCTGCAGCCGCAAGGAAGAATAGGTCGTCAGCAGTTCGGACATCCGCCGGTAGTCGTACGGGGTGACTTCTATGACCCGCAGTTCGTCATCGGCGATAGCGGCGCAGAATTCGGCAGCGAGGCCGAGGCGGCCGCGTCGTGCGGGATCCGCGAGCAGGTGACATATTTCCGTGACCGCCAGGGATGGAACCACCACTCGAGACCAGTTTTCCCGAAGGAACCCAACGCACCGGACATGATCGTTATCAGCCTCGTTGAACGCGGCGACGAGCGGTCCCGTGTCGCACAGGATCACGCGGATTCGGCCCCGCCGGACTCGTCGCGATCGGGATACGCCAGGTACTTGTCGTGGTTCCTGCCCAGATCAGGCGGGCCCTGCAGCGAGCCGATCAGCGCAGACAGATGTCGCGGCAGCTGAGAAGCGCCTTCTCGCCCATCCGCCGCGTCGTCCATCGATGCACTGTCAGTCATAACTAGAGTTTAGCCGGGCGAGACCGGAGAGCAGCGTAGGCGCGAGCTGTCCTGGACTATGAAGACGGAGGAGAGCGCGCTGGAGCGGCATGGGGAGAAGCACCACCGTTCGTTCGGGAGAAAAATTTCATTTACCCCGGAGCGGGCCAGTTGCAGCGCGCGGTGCAGCCGACCTCCTCAATCACGCCGATCTGGTCCGGCGCGAAGACCTGGGGCGGGCTGTGACGTACGCCCGTTCGGTAGAACGATTGGCGGTCGCGGTGACATTGTCCACCTTGCCGAGTCTCGGCAAACGGCGGGAGTACTCGAGCCAGGTTCAGGCGCTCGCCTTCACCCGTTCGGCGAATGTCTTCCATGTGTCGGCGGCGAAGGCTAGCTGGGGGCCGTCCGGGTCCTTGCTGTCGCGGACCGCCACGGCTGGGCCGGTGGTGCCGACCTCGACGCAGGTTCCGCCGTTGTCGCCGCTGTAGCTACTCGTGCGCCACGCGACGGCGGTCACGTCCATCGTTCTTCGGCCACTTTCCTGATCAGGTCGCAGGAGGCTGCCCACGACTCGGCCTGTACCCGGAGTCTATCGAAACGAAGAGCGACATGACCTGCCACCGAGGAGCTGTCGGTGACCACGCCCTCCGCTGCCGTCTCCAGGTAGACCACGGGCGGCTTGCCGTCGAGGTCCGCGATGACGAAGTG
>JBKQQQ010000331.1:0-3234 GCA_052144275.1 Streptosporangiaceae bacterium | reverse complement strand
CGGTTACCCAGCAGCGAGCCGGCCAGGACCACGGCTTACTTATGCGCCACGATGAACCCCAGCAGCATTAGGACCACAGCCAGTGCCCCACCTGCGATAAACGCGGCATTAACAAGGCTGGATCCCCCGATGCGGTTACCTAGGGCCGTTCGGGCACAGCGACTCCATCCCGTTCTCCCTGGAGCCGTGGATCTGAGATAAAGCGTGCGAGCGCGGCCCGGGTGGGGGCGGGCGGCGCTCGCACCTCGGTGCCATAGACCGCGAAGGTTAAGGGCCAGATCCTCATCGACCGGCCCGCCGAGGCAGCGTCCGGTTCGTAGCCGACGAGGCCGAAGTGCGAAGGACCCTGATAACCGGGTCTTCTGGCCCGGTGCTGGCCGGCCGACCCGATTGCAGGCTCGGAGCATGGTGAGGATTCTTGTCCAGGGCGCATGGGCGTGGTTCGGCCGGCGGGCGGCGCCCGTGCTGCTCGTCGTGACCATATCGGGCCTGGCCGTGGGCGGGCTGGCGCGCCTGGCCGGGGCGGGCGGGGTCTCGGACGTGGCCTGGCTGGCGACGGCGGCCTGCGGGCTCGGTTACGCGTTGTGGTCCGCGGCCGACAGCGTCCGCCGCGGACGCGTCGGCGTGGACGTCATCGCTTTGCTGGCGCTGGCGGGCGCGATGGCGGTCCGCGAACTGCTCGCGGCGGCGGTGATCAGCGTCATGCTCACCAGCGGGCGCTCGCTGGAGGCATGGGCGGCCGAGCGGGCCCGCCACGACCTGAACGCACTGCTGGCCCGGGCCCCCAGGACCGCCCGGCGGTACCGCGGCGGATCGCTGGAGACGGTTTCGCTGGATGAGATCGCGGTCGGCGAGGTGCTGCTGGTGGCACCTGGCGACGTGCTGCCGGTGGATGGCACCGTGACCGCGGGGGTCGCGGTCCTGGACGAGTCCGCGATCACCGGCGAAGCGTCGCCAGCTGAGCACGGCCCGGGAGACAGCGTCCGCAGCGGGACGCTGAACGCGGGCGGCCCGTTCGACCTGCGTGCCGAGACGAGCGCCGCCGACAGCACCTACGCGGGGATCATCCGTCTGGTCTCGGAGGCGGAACGGTCACAGGCGCCGTTCGTCCGGCTCGCGGACCGGTATGCGATGTGGTTCCTGCCGCTGACCCTGGTCGTGGCGGGGGCTGCCTGGGCTCTGGGCGGCGCCGTGCGGGCGGTCGCCGTCCTGGTGGTGGCCACGCCGTGTCCGCTGATCCTGGCCGCACCGGTCGCCCTGGTGTCGGGGCTGTCCGCGGCGGCGCGACGTGGCGTGGTGGTGAAGAGCGGCGGCGTGCTGGAGCGGCTGGCCCGGTGCACCACGCTGGTGCTCGACAAGACCGGGACGCTTACGGCCGGCCAGCCGGCGGTGACGGCGGTGCTGCCGGCCGGTGCGATTCCGCCGGAGGAGATCCTCACCCTGGCCGCGTCCCTGGACCAGGTGTCCGGGCACGTCCTGGCGGCTGCCATCGTGCGCGCGGCGGCCGAGCGTGGCTGCCCGCTGGTCCTGCCCGAGGCGGTGACGGAGCAGCCGGGCCAGGGCATCGCGGGGACCGTCAGGGGACGGGCGGTCCGGCTCGGGCGCGCAAGTTGGGCCGGGGTGACCGGCAATCCCCACTGGGCCGGCACGGTCCGCAGGCGTGCCCGGCTGGATGGCGCGCTGACCGTGTTCGTCGCGGCTGACGGCAAGCCGGCCGGCGCGCTGGTACTGGAAGACAGGATCCGGCCGGATGCCAGGCAGACGATACGGGCCATCCGCCGCGGCGGCGTCACGCGCATCGTCCTGGCCACCGGCGACCGGGGCGAGGCCGCCGACGCGGTCGGCGCGCTCACTGGCGTCGACGAGGTGCTGTCCGGGCTGACTCCGGCGGACAAGCTCGACGTGGTGCGTCGCGAGCAGCGCCGCGGACCGGTCATCATGACCGGCGACGGCATCAACGACGCCCCCGCGCTGGCCCTGGCCGACGTCGGGATCGCCATGGGAGCGCGGGGTTCCACTGCTTCCTCCGAAGCGGCCGACGCGGTGCTGACCGTCGATCATCTCGGCCGCCTGGGAGATGTCGCCGCGCTGGCCCGGCGCACCCGGCGGATCGCGCTGCAGAGCGTGCTGGCCGGGATGGGCATGTCCCTGGCCGCGATGGGCGCGGCCGCGGCCGGGCTGCTGCCCGCGGTGTGGGGCGCGCTGCTTCAGGAGGGCATCGATGTGGCGGTGATACTCAACGCGCTGCGCGCGCTGCGGCCGCCCGCCCCCGATGTCCGGATGACGGCTGCCCATACCGCGCTCACCAGGCGGTTCCGTACCGAGCACCAGGCCATCCGGGCCGACATCGAGCAGCTGCGGATAGCCGCTGACGCCCTGGGCTCACCCGGTGCGATGACCCGGGTCCGCCAGGTGCACGGCATGCTCACCCGCGAGGTATGGCCGCATGAAAGCGCGGAGGAGGCCGAGCTGTACCCGTCGTTGAACCGGCTGCTCGGCGGCATTGACCCGACCGCGCCGATGAGCCGGGCTCACGCCGAGATCGCCTACCAGATCGCGCGGCTCGGTCGGCTCATCGACGACATCAGCACCCGGGCTCCCGACGAGGACGACATCGTGGACCTGCGCGGGATCCTCTACGGGCTGCACGCCATCCTGCGGCTGCACACGGTCCAGGAGGACGAGACCTACCTGTCGCTCGCCGACAGCGCGGACACTGTTTCCCGCTGACCGCCAGCGCTCCGCTCGGCGCTAGGCTGCCCGCCGCGACCAGACGCGGCGCGAGAGCGTGAGGCCGCCGATGGCGGCCAGGACGACGCCGGTCACCCATGCGCAGACGGAGACGGGCGGCAGTCTTCCTCACCGACGCTGGCATGCAGGGCCTCAGAAAGCAGGGCCGTCCGGCTGCTCACAAGGGACTTTTGTCCTTAGCCTGAGGCGGGCGAACTGCCTAAAGTTGCCGTGACATACAGCTCCATCCGGCATGACCTTTGGAGTTCAACACGCGAATGTCAGGAGTCACTGTGACTAATCCGGTGAGCGGTCCGGTGCCCGACGGCGAGGCCGGGAAGCCGATCGCGGTCTTCCTCCTCGACGACCACGAGATTGTCCGCCGTGGCGTGCGTGACCTGCTGGAGGCGGAGCCGGATATCCGGGTGGTGGGCGAGGCCGGGACCGCGTCCTCGGCGCTGGCCCGGATCCCGGCGCTGCGCCCGGACGTGGCTGTCCTGGATG
>JBKQQQ010000330.1:0-4030 GCA_052144275.1 Streptosporangiaceae bacterium | reverse complement strand
ACTCCACCATCAAGATCGACGGCTTCCGCACTCTTCAGGAGAACCAGCGGGTTGAGTACACCGCTGGGCGCGGCCCGAAGGGCCCGCAGGCGGAAGAAGTGCACCCGCTGTAACACGTCACGACACGCCCAGCTGCGGGGCGGTCCCTCCGGGACCGCCCCGCAGTGCTGTTCACGAGGGCTGTTCACGGGGGACGACCCCCGCGATGCTGTTCCTAGGCCACCGGGCCGGTGACGGTGACGAGACTGCCGTAGGTGAGATAGGGATAAGCCTTCTGGGCCGAATCCCACGGCAGCTCGACGCAGCCCAAGCTCTGGTACCAGCCGTAGCTGCCCCGGCTGAACTCGTGCACCGCATCGCCGCCGTTGAAGTAGGACGCGTAGTACACCGGGTCGTCGTACTTCGTGCCGTCCGGATTCGTCCCCTTCATGTAGCTGAAGTAGTACTTCAGGTAGACGGGGAACGTGCCGTCCTCGGTGGGGGAGGCCGCGATGCCGGTGTTGGCCGGGCTCTCGAGCACCAGGCGGCCGTTGTGCCAGATCTTCAGGTTCTCCGGGGAGTTCTGGTTGGCGAGCGCGTAGGTGTAGCCGTTGGGGTTGTGCTTGCCCGCGGCGACGGCCTTGAGCAGGTCGGTCCACACGGTGCGGCCGGCGCTCCCGTCCATGGTCAGGCCGGTGACCGACTCGAACGCCCGGACCGCGCCGTCGTCCAGGATGTTATAGGAGCCTGCCTTCCACTGGTCCGTCAGGCTCGACGGGTAACCTGCCTGCCACGTGAAGGTCCCGGCGGGCGCGCTGTACGCGGCCGCGAGCTCGGCGTGCGCATTGGTCGGGCTGATGGTGGTGTGAGACTTGGACGTCCAGGTCATCGGCAGGTAGCCGAGCTGGGTGAGCAACTGCTGCAGGCGCATGGTGCTGAACGAGCCGGTGGTGAAGCTCTGGCTCAGGCTGGAGGAGAGAGTTCCGCCGTCGCCTACGTTTGCTCCCGCGGCTGAGATCACGCCGGCCAGGCCGCCGGGGATCTTGATCGTGACCTTGGTGTTCTCGGAGTACCCCACCGTGGGGGTGAACACCACGTCGTCGCCCTGGACCGTCCAGTTGCCCGGGATCGAAGGCGACAGGGTCGGCATCGGCGAACTCGCGGCCAGCGGCGCGGAGAACTGCACCTGGATGGGGCTGGCGCCATTGACGCCCCGCGTGCCCGTGGCCGGAGACATCGAGACCAGCTGCAGGCCGGCCGCAGTCTGCAGTGGCTTGTGCGCGGCCACGGGGGCGGCCGAGGATACGAGGGAGGCGTGGCTCCCCGGCGACGCGAACGCCACGATCGTGACGCCGGCGCCGAGGACGAGCACGGCGCTGCTGGCGGTGAGGGCCACCCCGCGCTTCTTGGCCGACCCGGGGACACCGGAGGCCTTAGTTCGCTGCCAGATCCGTTTAGCTGCGGAAGTCCCATCAGTTTCCAGCAATGTGGGCTGTCTGCGGAACCATCCGGATCCCGACACGGCACCGTCCCCTCAACGTGATTTCACAATTGGACCAAAGTAAAGGCCGGAACTTTCGAAGCAAGCAAGATCAGATAACGGCTCCTCCTACACAGACGCGCACGCGCAGGAAAAGGTTGCCGACCTCAGCCGATCCCCCCGCCCGTCGGCGAAGTGTGCTGACATCGGCCCCGTATGTTGCTGTCGGTAATCGGACGAACGCGCGCTAGCTGCGGATTGGCCAGCACCAACCCAACCTTACCCAGCCACCGGGACCCGGAAGCCAGGCGCCGTCGCCCCGGCCGCCTGCCGCCCCGGCGGTCCGTCCACCCCCGGCCCCGCGGTCCTGCTCCCGGCCCCGCAGTCAGGCCGCCGGACCCGCCGAACGGGCCGCACCGAGCAGCACCGGGCGCCGAACGGGCCGCCGAACGGGCCGCCGAACAGGCCGCCGAACGGGCCGTACCGGGCCGCCGAACGGGCCGCACCCGGCCGCCGCGCGGTACATCCTGCTCATTCCCGCTGGCCGGATTGCGTCGCCGCGGCGGTTATCGGCCGGGGAATTTAATTACCGTCGATAATGGCTAGCCGCAATGCAGTGCGACGGCCCAGGTCCGTCATTATGACGTCCCGGCCGCGGTACTTGCCGCGAGCTAATTACCGAGCACTTGCGGAGCGCCGCATTCCACCTCAGATTATGGCGATCGCCGTTGCCCTCGGCTGCGGGCGCCACTGCCGCGTCAGTGGATCACCAGCCGTTCCAGTCGCCCGGCCACGGTCGGCCTTTCTCCCTGCTGGCCCGCTGATAGCGCCGTGACCTGCCGGGCGGACTCCGCAGGCTGCGCCCATGTAACCTCCTGGCAATATCTGCCGGTTACTGCGAGAGCCGTAATAACTACTCTTCGTCTCCAAGCTCGGCTGGACGGCGGGGCCGCGCCGCGCGCTCGTCTATCACGGCGGAATCTCGGTCGCGCAGCCGTCCCTTCACCTGCGACGTAATGACTTAGCAAGGAATTACCAAGGTTTCGGCGCCGCTTCAGCCGGAAAACCGGACAAATGACGAATCTGGAGAATTCCCTAATCTCGCCCACACCCCAGGTCTAGCGTGAGCCACCGGGAGCGTCACAGCGGACATCCATGGAGGTGGATTTAAATGCTCAGCGGGCATCGGTCCGCATGGCGCCGTCGCGGTGGTAAAAGTCGCGCGGCGCGTCTTGCGGTACCCCTCGCCATCCCGATGGCGATGGGCCTGACCCTCGGGATCATCCTCGCGGTCTCGAGCGGCAACACCACACATATAGATCAGTCGGCTCTGGGCGCCTCGGCCAGCCCGTCCGCGAGCGCTTCCGGGGCGGTGGCCGTGGCCACGCCGACCACGACAGCGGCGGCGGCGGCGGTGCCGCCTGCGGCTACCTTCGCCAACGGACAGACCGCCTTCCGTCAGCTCGGTGACCTGGCGACGGTCCCGGTCGACGGCACGGGCGCCGCGATCAACCTGAACCAGACGGCGGCGGAGGCGGCCGCGTCGATGAACTGCACCCTGACCGTGCCGGCCAACCCGCTGAGTGCGCAGGGCCTGGCCACGCCGTGGCAGCTCGGCGACGGCTGCTCGATGGCGAACGCCGCCACTGAGGGCGCGTTCGTCGAGGCCACCATCCTCGCGCCGAACGGCCAGGCGCAGGTGTACAACCCGCTGGTCATCACGGCGGGAACTACGGCGGCGGTCACGCCGGCGGCGCCGACCATCGCGCCCGGCTCGCGGGTGATCATCGACGTCGGCTTCAACGGCACCAACCTGGTGCTCACGGGCCGCGGCGCACGGCAGGGCAACTGCGTCGACGCGCTCGGCCAGTCCCTGATCGGCCAGGTGTCGGCGTGCAACGCCGTCAACTTCTACAATCTGGCCAACTCCGAGATCGCGCGCGGCACGCTGACGGTCCCGCCGGCGGGCACGTCCCTCGACGGCCAGCCGTGCCTGACCACGCGTAGCTTCGCAGTGGTCGACCAGGACCAGAGCGACAACGTGATCACCACGTACCTGATCAACGGCAACGGCCAGACCGCACAGAACACCACGGCCAACGCGGCCGCGATCGCCGGCGCCACCACCCTGGTCAACGGCAGCGACGACAAGCTGCTCGCCGCCTTCCTCGACCCGGCGAACGGGTGCACGCCGTTCACCGCGCCCGACACCACCGCCACCGGCGGTACCTCAGGATCGCAGGCGCTCAACGAACTGAGCGCCCGCGTCAACCAGCAGGGGACGATCGCCGTGGTGCCACCGAACGACGAGATGACCCTGGTCAACAGCGCGTTCAGCGTCGCCAAGACGAACGTCTACCGCTCGCTGGTGGACCAGCCGCTGCTGGCGGGCAACGTCAACGCGACCACGGTCGCTCAGGACTACTGCCAGAACATTACGAACATCCAGCCGGCTCGTAACCAGCTCGACATGACCAGGGAGCTGAACTTCGGCTCACCGGTCACGGCCGTCGGCAACACCCTGGCGACCTTCATGGGCAACCGGCTCAGCATGTCGTTCGTCAACCTCGG
>JBKQQQ010000329.1:0-4535 GCA_052144275.1 Streptosporangiaceae bacterium | reverse complement strand
GCCCAGAGCAGCTCGTAGACGCCGATCCGCAGCACGTTCCGGTCCACGGCGGGCATCCGGTCCAGGGTCCAGCCCTCGGCGTACTCCGAGATCAGCTCGTCGATCCGCGCCGAATGCACGGCGACGCCGCGGACCAGGTCGGCGGCATAGTCGGGTACCGGCGGGCTGCCCAGCGTGATGCGCTCGGCGAGCAGCTCCAGGACTGGCAGGTCCCGCTGCTCAGCCTCGAAGAGGACGTCCAGGGCACGCTTGCGCGCCTTGCTACGGGCGGGCGGCATGAGCCAGCCAGGAGGCGAGGAGGGAAGACACCGCGCTCATCAGGCGCGGCCGAGGTACTGGCCGGTCCTCGTGTCGACCTTGATCTTCTCGCCGGTCGAGATAAACAGCGGCACCTGGATGGTCGCGCCGGTCTCCAGGGTGGCCGGCTTGGTGCCGCCGGTGGAGCGGTCGCCCTGCACGCCGGGGTCGGTCTGGCTGATGGTGAGCTCGACCGCGGCCGGCAGATCGACGTACAGCGGAGTGCCGTCGTTGAAGGCCACCGTGACGGTCTGCTCCTCAAGCAGGTAGTTGGCCGCCTCTCCGACCACGGACGCGGGCACCCGCGGCTGGTCGTAGTCCTGTGTGTCCATGAACACGAAGTCGGCGCCCTCGCGGTACAGGTACTGCATCTCACGCCGGTCCACGTTGGCCACGTCGACCTTGACGCCGGCGTTGAAGGTCCGGTCGACGACCTTGCCCGACATGATGTTCTTCAGCTTGGTGCGCACGAAGGCGCCGCCCTTGCCTGGCTTGACATGCTGGAACTCGACAACGGTCCAGAGCTGGCCGTCGAGGTTCAGCGCCATGCCGTTCTTCAGGTCGTTCGTGGTGGCCACGTTCTGTCTCCAGGTTAAAGAACGAGAAGTTCTCTCGTCGTAGTCGTGAGGAGGCCCGTCCCGTCGGCCCCCACGACAAGGACGTCCTCAATCCGGACACCGCCCCTGCCGGGTAGGTAGACACCAGGCTCGACGGTGACTGGGACCCGGCTAGCGAGCTTACCCGTTCTGGAGTACCCGATCGTCGGCGCCTCGTGCACCTCGAGCCCTACGCCGTGCCCGAGCCCATGCTGGAAGTGGTCGCCGTGTCCGGCGTCCCGGATCAGGTCGCGGGCGGCCGCGTCCACGTCGCCGACGTCGGCGTCCGGCCGGGCGGCGTCCAGGCCGGACCGCTGCGCGGCCGCGACCAGCTCGTAGATCTCCCGCTGCCAGCCCGCGGGCTCGCCGAGCGCCACGGTGCGGGTCATGTCCGCGTGGTAGCCGCCGTACAGGGCGCCGAAGTCCATCGTGATCAGGTCACCGCGGCGCATCGGCCGGTCGGTCGGCGCGTGGTGCGGGATCGCGCCATTCGGCCCGCTGGCCACGATGGTGTCGAAGGCCGGCCGCTCCGCGCCCAGGTCGGCCATCCGCGCATCGAGCGCGGCCGCCAGCGCACGTTCGGTCAGGCCGGGCCTGATCAGCGAGAACACGTCGGCGATGGCCTGGCAGGTGATCCGGCAGGCGGTCGCGAGCAGCTCGAGCTCGAACGGATCCTTGACCGTCCGTAGCTCCTCGATTTTCCGGCCGAACGGAACCAGGGTGACGCCTTCCGCCCTCGCCGCGAGCTCCTGGTGACGCTCGACTGACATCTCGTGCGCCTCGAACGCCACCGTGCGCCAGGCCCGGCTGGTCATCTCCGCGGCCAGCCTCGGCTCGATGAAACGCTCGGTGATCAGCTCGAGGTCGGGGCAGTCCCGCTGGGCGGCCAGCGTGTAGCGCGAGTCCGTCGCCAGCACCGCGGTGCCGTCAGCGACGAGCAGCAACGCGGCGTTTGAGCTGGCCAGGCCGGTGAGGTACCGGACGTTCGGGCCGGAGGTGATCAGGGCGGCGTCGGCGCCGGCCTCGGCGATCTTCTCCTGCGCCCGCCTCCGGCGGGCCGCGTGAATCTCTGCCATGGCTGAACTCTACGCGCGGCCCGAGAGGTACCTAATCCGCCGGACGGGCTTAGTCCACCATGGCGCGAACCTGCTCGATGAGGCGGACGCGGGCCTCGTGGCTGGGCGCGAGCGGGGTGAGGTTGAGGGTGGTCACGCCCGCTTCCCGGTAGGCGGCCAGTCGCTCCCGCACGTACGATTCGGGTCCGATCAGCGAGGTAAGCTCCACCAGGTCCGCGGGCACCAGGGCCTCTGCCTCGGCCTTGCGGCCGTCCAGATACGCGTCCTGGATCGCCTTGGCCTCGGCCTCATAGCCGAACCGGCGGGCCAGGTCGTTGTAGAAGTTACGGCCCCGCGCGCCCATCCCGCCGATGTACAGGGCCAGCTCAGGACGACCGTAGTCGCGCAAGCCGGTCACCTCGTCACCGATCGCCAGCCGCACGTGAGCGATCACGTCAAGCGGGCCGAGCAAGGGATCGCGCTTGGCGGCGCCCTCGGCCACCGCCCCGCCCCACACCCCGGCGGCCTTCTCCGGCAGGTAGAAGATCGGCATCCATGATTCGGCCAGCTCGGCGGCGAGCGCGACGTTCTTCGGGCCGATGGCGGCCAGGGCGATCGGGATGCGCTCGCGGACCGGGTGGTTGATCAGCTTGAGCGGCTTGCCCAGCCCGGTGCCGCCCTCCAGCGGCAGCTGGTAGTACCGGCCCTGGTAGACCAGCCGCTCGCGGCGCCAGACCATGCGGCAGATCTCGATGATCTCGCGGGCGCGGCCGATCGGCGCGTCGTAGGGCACGCCGTGCCAGCCCTCGATCACCTGCGGTCCCGACGCGCCAAGACCCAGCGTGAACCGGCCGCCGGAGACGTAGTCCAGCCCGGCCGCGGTCATCGCGATCAGCGCGGGCGTGCGCGAGTACAGCTGGAAGATCCCGGACGCGATCTGCATCCGCTCGGTCTTCGCCGCCAGGAAACCGAGCTGGCTCACCGCGTCGAAGCTGTACGCCTCGGGCACGAACACGATGTCAAGCCCGGCCTTCTCGTAGTCGGCCAGTTCCACCACGGTCTCGGCGAAGCCGCCCGCATAGCTGAGAAACATCCCTATCCGCATGCAAGGAGAGTAGCTGCTGCGGCGCTGGGCTACCGACAGGTACCGGCGCTGGGGCTACCGACGGGTACCGGCGCAGGGGCGGTGACGCCGGGTGCGGCGCCCGGCAGACAGCGCCGCGGGCCCGGCATGATTTCCGTGCTGGATAGCGCTTGGTAATTTCATTTGTCGCGCAGACGCCTAAAGCGGCTGATATTTGCGCCAAAAAGGCTTTGGAAATAACATTAATTTCGCATGCCAGGCTAATGACCAGGAGCGTGCTGACTTTCAGCGTTCTTTGAGACTCACTGCAACATACTCTGATCGGCGCAGCTCATCCTAGCGGCATGAGGAAAGCCCCGCCGCGGCGAAGCCGGGCATGACCGACGATCCAGGCGGAGAAGCCGCGGCGAGTTCGCTGCTGCTGACTAACGACGTCCAGCCGCCCGCAGGAACGCGGCAGCGCCTCGTCGAGGTCACCGTCCCCGTGTACAACGAGGAGAAAGTCCTCGAGCAGAGCGTCCGCGTGCTCCACTCGTATTTGACCGACAACCTTCCCTTTCAATTCGTCATCACCATCGCCGATAATGCCAGCACTGACGGTACTTTCGGCATAGCTCAGCGTATGCGCACGGAACTTCCCCGGGTCAGGGCGGTGCATCTGGACCGCAAGGGCCGCGGACTCGCGCTCCGCCATGTCTGGGGCAGCAGCGAGGCGGACATCGTCGCCTACATGGACGCCGACCTGTCCACCGGCCTTGACGCGTTCCTCCCGCTGATCGCCCCGCTGCTGTCCGGTCACAGCGACCTATCTGTGGGCAGCCGCCTGGCGCACGGCGCCCGGGTGGTGCGGAGCGCCAAACGCGAGATCATCTCGCGCGCCTATAACCTGTTGCTGCGTACTGTCCTGTCCGCCCGGTTCTCCGACGCGCAGTGCGGGTTCAAGGCCGGCCGCACTGACGTCATCCGGGCCCTGCTTCCGGCCGTCGAAGACGATGCCTGGTTTTTCGACACCGAACTCCTGATGCTCGCCCAGCGCAAGGGATTGCGTATCTACCAAGTTCCCGTGACGTGGACCGAGGACCCCGACAGTAGCGTGGAAATCGTCCGTACGGCCCTAGCTGACTTGCGGGGTGTGGCGAGGCTCCGCTTCAGCAACAGCAACAGCAACAGCAACAGCAACAGCAACAGCAACAGCAACAGCAACAGCAACAGCAACAGCAACAGCAACAGCAACAGTCGTGACTCAAGCACCCATTACCGTTCGGCGCAAGCAGAACTAACTGCCCCGGAGCAGCCTCGATGACCACTCAGCTGACCACGACCAGCCCCGCGGCCGAGCCGGAGCGACCGCCGCGCGGCCGGCTCAAGCGGCTGGTGCTCGGCCGCCCGTCCGATCCCCGCTGGGCGCGGCCCGCGCTGTGGGCCGTGCTGGCCCTGGCGGCGGTCCTGTACTCATGGGACCTGTCCCGCAACGGCGACGCGAACACGTTCTACGCGGCCGCA
>JBKQQQ010000328.1:0-22691 GCA_052144275.1 Streptosporangiaceae bacterium | reverse complement strand
TCGGCGATCTGATTCCCTACCAGAACGATAGAGAAGACTCCGCGGCGATCGCCCGCAAGGGCCGGGAGAACGTGAGCGAGTATTCCACTTCGTGCATGGATATGCGTACGGATGAAGCGCTCATTTTCGGCAAGGCCGGACGTCTTTGAAGACCTGGCGGTGACGGCCAGACGTGCTCGGGTGCCCGAGGCCGCGAGCCCAGGCTTTGCGCCGCCGGGCCGGGCACGGCAAAGCCGCTATCTCGCGCCGCGCGGGCAGGCATGATGGATCAGTGGCCGATGATGGCGACACGGACTGGGCTGGATACTACGCGTGGTCGGCTGGCCGCGAGCCGCGGCCGCTGCTGCTGGCCGCATGCGAGGAGCTCGGGGCCGGCCAGGACCGCCTGGCGATCGACCTGGGCTGCGGCGAGGGCACCGATGCGCTGGAGTTGCTCGCTCGCGGCTGGTCAGTCCTGGCGATCGACGCCGAGCCAGCCGGGCTCGCGCTGCTCCGGGCACGCATCCCGCCCCCGGCTGCTGGACGGGTCCGCGTTCTCCGCGCGTCGTTCGCTGAGGCGGACCTGCCGTGCGCTCACCTGATCCATGCCGGATACAGCCTGCCGTTCTGTCCCCCACGGGAGTTCCCGGCCCTGTGGGCGCGGATCCGCCAGGCGCTCGCCCCCGGCGGGGTCTTCGCCGGCCAGCTGTTCGGCACCCATGACACGTGGGCCGGTGACCCTGACATGATCTTCTGCACCCGGCACCAGGTCGAGGTGCTGCTCGGCGGCCTGGACATCCTCCGCTTCGAGGAGACCGAACGAGACGGGCACGCCTTCAGCGGCCCGAAGCACTGGCACACCTTCGACATCCTCGCCCGCAAGCACCATCCGGCACCGGCGACCCGCTAGGACTTTCAGCCAGCCACCCCTCACCGGCATCATAGACGTTCTGTACGCGGCATGTGCGGGCGTTCCCTGCGCCCAGAAGCGGTGCATATGTATACAGCACTACCGGATCCGCGCGGACCTTGAGGCCTTGCCCCGCGATTGGCATTGCTCCCGGAGGGCGCACGCGTAGCCGCCGATCTGACGCGGGGGCCAACCCTCTGTCGCGGCTGAGCCCAGTGCCCGTATAAGGGGTGGTCTGCACGTGAGCCGGTCCAACATAGTGCAGACTAGAATGAAACGGTGCGAAGCCGAGCAGTCATCGTGCTTTACGTGCTCGCGATGGTAGCCGTCGTGGTCGGCGTGGACGTCCTGTTCTTCAGGCACCGCCTCTGGGATCGGCTGATCGTAAACATCGGAATTGTCCTGGTATTTGCGGCGTTCTGTTTCAGGTTCCTCAAGCGTCCATGAGCGCAGCCGCCGCACCGCGGGCCGGCGGCAGCCGCGTCACGTCGCCGACGACGTAGCTGAGCCCGGCCACGCCCCGGCGCTTCGCCGACGCCTCGATCGCGGTCGGCACGTAGTCGATGCCCACGGCCTCCCACCTCCACCGCACCAACTCGGGGGGTGTACTGGTCGCGACCGCAGGCCAGTGTGCATCAGCTCAACCGTCAACGGCCGACCCGCGCCAGCCGGACGGACCACAGCCTTGGCGCGCCACCTCCGTGACTGGCGGATAAGGCGCAAGCGGAGGATGATTTCCCGCGGGGAGCTGCAGTCAGATTCATGCGGAGGGGGACATGACCAGACGCCATTTGGCCACTGCGCCGCCAGAGCCGGGGAAATCATGACGTCCCCGGGATCGGATCAGCCGGCAGAAGCCGCCCGGCCAGCTGCTGGCACGAACCAGCCGCCCGTTCAGCGGCCTGTGGTGAGCCCCTTGCTGACTTCGGCGGTGGACGACGCGACACGGGAAAAGCTCGTCTACACCATCGACGACCGGCAGGCGGTCCTTGTCGAGCTCAGCCTGTCAACGGGTGCGCCCACCGCCGACATTCGCGACCAATTCAGGGACGTTTTCCACGCCGCCTTCGCACAGGACCCGCAGCAGCCACCTGATCCCATACCGATCTCCGCGAATTACATGCGGTGCCTGCTCACGCCGGACGAGGTCACGAAGCTGGCTGACCAGGACACGGCCCGGCCGACGGCCACACCGCCACTGAGCCGCACCATCTACCGGATCTGGCCCGACTACGTCGTGCGGGCCCACATCGACCGCTCGGCGACCACCATCAAGGCCGACGCCGCAACCCGTACCTACGGGACGGCGGGAATCGGCGTCGTGTGGGCGGTCATCGACTCCGGCATCGACAAGGATCACCCGCACTTCGCCGGGGGGACCCTTACCGATGATTCGGTGGCGCACCTGCACCGTGACCTCACCGGCCTGCTCTCGGCGGGTGGCACGGTGCCCGATGACCCATCGACGGCCCTGACCGACCCGGTCGGGCACGGCACGCACGTGGCCGGCATCATCGCCGGCGCCGCTCCCACCGACCCGAGCAAGGTTCTCATCGCGGCGAACCAGCCCACCAGCGGCGACCTGCCGTCCTGGGTCAGCCGGACCCTCGACCCCGGGCGGACTCTGAGCGGGATGGCGCCAAAGGCTCACCTGGTCAGCCTCAAGGTGCTCGACGCCAACGGCATCACGGCCAGCAGCGTGGTAATCGCCGCGCTCGCCCAGGTGCGGACGTTCAACTCGGACGGCCGCCAGCTGCTCATCCACGGGGTGAACCTGTCCATCGGCTGCGAGTGGTACCCCGACGAGTTCGCCGCCGGGCAGAGCCCGCTGTGCCGCGAGCTGGATCAGCTCGTCGGGACCGGGGTGGTGGCGGTGGTCTCGGCCGGCAACGATGGGGCGGGCGGGACGATCACCGGCGGCAGCTCCGACGTGCACGGCCGGCTGTCGACCATCACCGACCCGGGCAACTCGCTGCACGCGATCACCGTCGGCTCGACGCACCGCTACATGCCGCACACCTACGGCGTGACCTACACCTCGTCCAAGGGCCCGACGCTGGACGGGCGGCTGAAGCCGGACCTGATCGCGCCGGGTGAGCGCATCACGTCGGCGGCCACCGGCGCGCTCGTCGAGGGCGTCACCCCGCTGCAGAGCACAGAGGAGGGCGTCGCCCGCTACATCGAGGACAGCGGCACCTCGATGGCCGCGCCGCACGTGTCCGGAGCGATCGCGGCCTTCCTGTCGGTGCGGGACGAGTACATCGGCCAGCCCGACGAGGTCAAGCAGCTGTTCATGAGCAACGCCACGACGCTGGGCCGGCACGAGTTCTTCCAGGGCGCCGGGCTGGTCGACCTGATGCGCGTGCTGTCCAACGTCTGATCACACACCACCGGGGAGGGCGATATGACTGATATTGCGGGGCTGACCTACTATGAGCTGGACTTCAACGCCGACGGCACGCTGAGCTCCGACGGCGGGCTCCCGGCGGCCGTGCAGGGAGGCGGCATCCAGGACGTGTACGTGCTGTCGCACGGCTGGAACAACGGCGTCGACTCGGCCCGCAACCTGTACCAGGCGATGTTCACGCTGCTGGCCGGGATGATCCCGGACAAGCTGGACTCGAGCTGCGCGGTCGGCATCATCTGGCCGTCGCTGCTGTTCCCCAACGACGACCCGGCCACGGCTCAGCCGATCCCGTCCACGGGCCAGCAGATAGCCGCCGCTATCGCGCCGGCGTTCCCGGCGCAGCAGCAGAACGTCGCTACGCTCGGCCAGCTACTGGACCAGCGGCCGCAGGACCCGGCCGCGCTGGAGCAGTTCCACACGCTGGCATCCAGCCTGGTCACTACCCCCCCGCTCGCGCCCGAGGACTCCGGTCAGGCGGCCGCCATCACCGGCGACACCGCGGCAGTGTTCGGCAACGCCGCAGCCATGTCGAAGACGCCCGGCTCCAGCGCGCAGGGCCTGCCGAACCCGTTCAGCGGCCTGTGGAACGGCGCCGAAGAGGTGCTGCGCAGCATGTCCTACTACGAGATGAAGAACCGGGCCGGCGTCATCGGGCAAAGCGGCCTCGGGCCGATGCTGGGGAAACTCGCCGCGGCCGCCCCCGGGATCCGCGTCCACCTGATGGGGCACAGCTTCGGCGCCCGGCTCGTCTCCTACTCGCTGTCGGGCCTGCCGCCGGCGGCGGCCGGCGCGAACAGTCCGGTCAAGACCCTGCATCTGATCCAGGGCGCGTTCTCCCACTTCGCGTTCGCGGCCCCGGTGCCCGACCCGCTGGTCCTCGGTCCGGGCGCGCTGTCGGGCTTCATCCACAACGTCAACGGTCCGCTGCTGTGCACGTTCAGCGCCGCCGACCGGGCCGTGGGCTGGTGGTACCCAGCCGCCAGCATGCTGGCCCACCAGGACACCGAAGCCGCCGCCGACCTCACCTACCAGTGGGGAGGCATGGGCCACGACGGCTACCAGCAGCCGCCACCGGGCGGGATCCAGATCCCGCTCGCGGCGCAGGGAACAGAGTACGGCTTCCAGCCGGGCCAGTTCTACCTGCTCGACTCCAACGCCGTCATCAAGGCCGATCAGTCGCAGTTCAGCGGAGCCCACAGCGATATCCGGCATCCGGAAGTGGTCTGGCCGGTGGTCGACGCCTCGCGCTGACACCCGCCGACGCCAGGAGCTCGGGCCCGGACCGGCGCCCCCCACATCCGCCGGTCCGGAGGCCCGAAGCTCCTGTGTGCCGATTCGGAAGAGCCAAGGCGGCAACTGATACATCCAGCGGGCAACCCGCCCGGGGAGCGCCCGGCTGGCCTGATGCGCAAGCCAGCCCCCGCCGATACACCCTGTGCGGCTTACGTGGCCCCAGGGCTCCTGACATTGTCGCTCACTGACGGAGCGTTACGAGGCTGTTGGCCTGGTTCTTTCTGGTGTTTCCCGGCATGCGCCTACCTGTCGTCACGTCCAGAGCAGTAAAAATAGATGCAATGACATTATGTAAAGCTGCCACAGCTGCTAGCAAGTGACCTGCGGAAACGCGCAATCAAGGTCTGATTTCTGGCTCTCTCACGCCGAAGTATCACATCGACTTTCACACCGTGTCAGTCAGTATGAAACGGCCGGCTCCGGTTGCTGTCTGAAGCCCTTGGCTCGTGGCGCGGGTCGCCTGACGCTGGAAGGTGCAACGTTCCCGTTGCCGAGGCGGAGCCGCAAGGCAGGAAGGAGGCCGGCCGTCATGACCAGTGTGGCACCGGCAGGAGAACGGATCTACCTGGGGATGGACGTCTCGAGGGACAAGATCGCGGTCGCGGTCCTGCGGCCGGGGCAGGATGTCCCGGCGGTCGAGATGATCAGCCACGACGGGGAGATGGTGCGGCGGCTGATCGGCAAGTTCGCCGACCGGTCGGTGCTGGCGGCCTGCTATGAGGCCGGGCCGGGCGGCTATGAGCTGCACCGGCTGCTGACCTCGGCGGGCGTGGCCTGTGATGTGGTCGCGCCGGCGCTGATCCCGAAAGCGGCGGCCGACCGGGTCAAGACCGACCGCCGGGACTGCGTGCGCCTGGCGCTGTCGCACCGGGCCGGCATGCTGACCGCGATCCGGGTCCCCAGCGAGCCGGAGGAGGCGGTGCGGGACCTGGTCCGGACCCGGGCTGACCTGGTCGATGACCGCAAGCGGATGATGCAGCGTATCGGTGCGCTGCTGCAGCGGCACGGCCGCGTCTGGCGGGCTCCCCGGTGGACCTGTCAGCACCGCGCGTGGCTGGACCGGCAGTCGTTCACCGAGCCGGCGCTGGAGGCCGCGCTACGTACCTACCTGGCGGCGCTGGATGCCCGCGACGCCGAGCTGGCGGTGCTGGAACGCCAGCTGCGGGGCTGCTGGGCCAGCGTGGACCCGCTGGCCTCGATGGTGCGGCAGCTGGGCTGCTACCGCGGGATCGCCGAGCTGACCGCGCTGACCCTGGCCGCTGAGGTCGCTGACTTCCGCCGGTTCGCCTCGGCCCCGGCGTTCATGGGCTTCACCGGCCTGACGCCCTCGGAGTATTCCAGCGGCGCGCGCACCCGCCGGGGCGGCATCACCAAGGCCGGCCCGCAGCTGGTCCGCGGCGCGCTGGTCGAGGCGGCCTGGTCCTACCGGCACCGGCCGGCGATCGGGGCCACGCTCAGGCGCCGGCAGGCCGGGTGCGCTGCGGAGACGCTGGCCCGCTCGTGGAAGGCCCAGCAGCGGCTGCACGCCACCTACGCCAAGCTGACCCGGCGCGGGAAGATCCCCTCGGTGGCGGTGACCGCGACCGCCCGCGAGCTGGCCGGGTTCGTGTGGGCCGAGATGACCAGCTGACCCGATGACCCTCACGCTCCCCCAAGCCGGGCGGTGCGCCGGGACGCACGCCGTGGCAGGGCCGATCCCCGCGGACTCCTTGGGCTACCCAACGCCCGATGTCAGTGCGGGGCCCCGCCCTGCCGAACACAGACCTGCGATCCCGACACGCGTATATGAGGCTGGCAGTGGCGCACGCCACCATCCCGCCCCGGCGCACCGCCCTCACCCGCCGCGGCCGCCACCGTCCCGCGGTGGGCCGCTGGCCGGGCCGGAAGCGTAACGGGGCCGCCCCCCGGCGTCAAGGCTGCTGCGCATCGCCTGCGGCGACGGCCCTGCGGGCCGGCCTGGACGCCGGAGCCTCTGCGGCCCCCCGGGCAGGAAAAGCGGGCAGGCCCAGGCCTGCCCCTGCCGACCCGGCCCGGCCAGCGGCGGCCGCACGCACCCATCCCGCCGGAACCGCCAGCCCCGGGCGGGCAAGCGGACCACGCGCAAAAACACCCCATGGAAACGGACATTAAGTGATCAACCACCCGGCGACCTGCAAAAGCTTGACAGGGCCGTTTCATATGAGGAGTCCTGGGCCCCTGCGCCCCAATTTGTTATATATAGGATGGCGCAGTAGATGCGGGATGGCTATAATGTTCCGCGCAGTCGGCGAAGCGGATGAGTTCCTGCCCCGAATGGATTTGCCGGACTTGGCCACACTGAGGCAGTTTCCGCGTATCCCATTCATCACATCGGTCCGGCTCAGGGGGGCGTCATGCTGAGTTCAGGGATCATTGATCTAGCCATCGGGCTGGCCTTTTTCTTCGGCGTTACCGCCGCCCTTGCCTCTGTGGCCACCGAGTTGATCTCACGCTTCCTCGGGCTGCGCGGGGCATACCTGCTCGGTGGCCTTCGTGAGCTCCTTGACAGCGAGCAGGTCGGGACGGACCTGACCAGAGCAGAGAAGGACTACGACGCCTGGAAGAACATCGTGACTGGGACCTCCACCGAAGAGAAGCCGCAGTCTGCAACCGGTGCGGTGCTCGGCAGCCCGATCCTGCGCAGCCAGGGAATGGTCGGCGACATCACCAGCCGGAAGCTGCTCGTGCAGGCAAGCAAGCCGGACCGCCCTAGCGTGAGAAACATCGAGCCCAAGAAACACGCGCCGCGCAGCAACCGCCGGAGCCCGCAGAAACGCGCGCCGCTCAGCGATCTCCGGAGCCTGCCCGCCTACATTTCCCCCACGGCGTTCGCTGATGCGGTCATCGACTTGCTGGTGCCCAAGCCCACCGCGCAAACCACTCCCGCCGGCCAAACGACCGCCACCGGCCAAACAACCTTGGATACCGTCAGGCAGTCCCTTCAGAAGATCATGAGCCAGGACCCGATGCCTGCATACATGGCGCCGCTGATGCCGCTCATGACTTCGGTCAACACGCTGGTCACCACCGCTGAGGACGACATCACGTCGGTCCGCACCTCGATCGAGAACTGGTACAACGACCACATGGACCGCGTGTCCGGCTGGTATAAGCGGCACGTCGCCTGGTTCACGATCATCGCCGGCGCGATCCTAGTCATCCTGCTCAATATCAACGCGATCACCATCGGGCGCGCCCTGTACAGCAACAGCGTCATCGGCTCGGCCGTGGCCACCGCGGCGGGGAATCGCCCACCCTGCACCACGGCGGACTCGACATGCCTGGGGCAGCTCCAGACCGACCTGGCGACCGTGGCCCAAGCCGGGCTGCCGATCGGCTGGGCCACGGTCTCCGCCTGCGCCGACGCGCGCCCGGCCTGCAACTGGTGGCAGGCGCGGGGCATTACCAGTACCACGGGCAACTCCGCCTGGCAGATCCTGCTCGTCGTCGTCGGCTTCCTGATCACGATCGTAGCGCTGACGCCCGGCGCGCGGTTCTGGTTCGACCTGCTGGGCAAGCTGGGCACCCTCCGCTCGACCGGCCCTAAACCCACCTCGTCCTCGAGCTGACCCACCCACATCGGCCGACGTTCAGCCTTGAGCGCTACCACCTCGTCCAGCCCGGCCGCAGGTCGTCGGCGAGCCCGCCGGGGTCGGTGACGGCGAGGGTGTCGGTGTTCATGCCGATGCAGCACGTCCCGTCGTGCGAGAGCAGGGTGATCATCGGGCCGCACCCGGGCAGCGGGCCGAACGGGTACATCCCCGTGATCCGTGAGCCCGCGATGTACACCGGGTAGGGCACCCCGGGGGATGCTGGACACCTGGACGTCGTTGGTGCTGGTCAGCCGTCCCGACACGACTCTGACCAGCCGCGCGGGCAGCCAGCCGCGGTCGCGCCCGAGCTGGCCTGCAGCTGCCAGCCTCTCGCCGCCGGGCAGAAAGAATGATCTGCACGCCGCCACTCACGCCGTTGAGCCGACCCGGACAACGCACCGAGTCGGCGATCGATCTGATTTCCCTACCAGAACGTTGGAAAAGGCTGCACGGCGATCGTCAGCAATGTCGAGAGCATGAGTGAGTATTCCATTATGTGCATAGATATGCACGTGGATGACGCACTCATTTCGGCATAACATGCATGTGAGTGAAAGCGCCGTGACTCTGGCGGCCGTAACTTCCGAGTCTATCTGGCGGTGGCCGCCTTGAAACCTGGCCACCAGCCCAGCCGACACCCGTGCGCAGTCTTTCACCTCGATGCCCGCGCCCTGGCCCACTCCCCGACCGCAATGGTTCAGCCCGCTCACCGAGGCCCTGCGCCCAGCCGGCCGCCTGCCGCCGCCTGCCTGCTGAGCGGCAGCCACGCAGCGCGCCAGACTGTCACGCAGCGCCCGGGCATGCCCGGCGGTCCGGGCGATCTCATACCCGGTGCCGTCCAGGCCGGCGCGGACGGTGCCGTCGCCCCGGACTGCCATCACGGTCATCGATCAGCAGGACCTCCACCCGCTGAGCCATCCCTGCCTGTTCCCTTTCACTGGCCTGGCGCTGGCGCACCGGCCTAGCCAGGTCAGGCCGTATAAGCTGCAGCAACACCGGAAGGCCCGGGCGCTGAAAGCCGACCCTGGTTGTCGCCGATAGCGGCACGCGCCATGACCTGAGGCTAACGACTGCTCGCCAACGCTAGCTGCGCCACCGGGAATGGCACGAGGCTCAACGATACGAGGGGGAAGCCCACGTGGCTGTGCCCCGTTTCTGCGGGCCAGAAGGGTGGCTGTGCGGCGGGCCGGGCGTTGACTGCCCGGCGGCCCGTCATCGACCGGCGTGGTCACCTCGCCGCCGCCCGCCCCGCACCGCTCGGCCGCGAACCGGTGCAGCGTCCGCTCCGCCACCACCACGCCCTGCCGGGCCAGCAAGATCCCGATCTTCACCACCGGCACCCCGCCCTTGACCCACGCGGCGATCTCCTCCTGGCGGGCCTCCAGCTCCGCCCACCCCTGCCCGTGCCCGTCCGGCCGCACCGGCCGCGCCACCGACACGACCTGCCCGATCAGCTCATCGGTGAGCTGCCCCTCACCTCCCTCGCGGGACAGGCCGGCCGCCACCGCGGCCCGCACATACCGTCTGCTCGTCTTGCGGTCAACGCCTGCCTGCGCGGCCACCGCCCGCTCGCTCTTCCCCGCGAGCCAGGCCCGCAGCGCTTCACGGATCTCGATCACTGATACCTCCCGGAACACCATCCCGGCGACCTCCAGTCGCTCGACTGGCGAAGATCAAACCGGGATGACACCGGACAAGCGGCGCACCACGCCGCTGGTCCAGTTACTGGCGACCGGGTGTTCCCATGCTCATGGCGGAAAACCCCTCAACCTGGTCCCATGCCGCTGGCGGATGACAGCAGCGCGGCCGCTCCGCTCGGATGCTGCGCGCCGACAGCTGTCCGTGATCGACCTGAGTACCCAATCGCGCATGGTACTAAGGGTTGGGTTGTTCAGCCTCGGTTGTCTTGTGGCCTAGCGGACGCAGCAGGCCTCCCGGCACGCGAAGGTGCCGACTTTCGTGCCGACAGGAGGGACGTCGGGCGTTGCACACGAAGGGAAGCGTGATGCGGTACTGGGAGCGCGTGCCGTGGACCTGGGTGGCAGTGATCGCTCTTGCCCTTTGTTTGGCAGGTTTTGCACTCTTTGCCGTCCCGTCAGCGCGGGCAGCTGGCCTGTCAATGTTCTCTGCGGGGCTGATACTTCTCATGGTCGTTGGCTTGTCCACTTCCCGGCTCGCCGTCAATCGCGTGCTGATACAGTCACGGCTGCGGCTTGTCTTGACGTGGGCATGGCGAACTGCCGTGGCTGGCCCCGTTTTGATACTTGCGGCCTATTCGATGCGCGCTACTCACCTTGCCCGCCCCGTGGGGCCGTACTTCTTTCTGGCTGGCCTAGGCTTCTTTGTGGTTGGCTTGTCTGTTTGCGGATTGGCGTTCATACGCCTGGCCCGAGGCTCGGAACGGCTATCCATATTGTGGGCTTGGCGTGTAGGCATCCTGGGTGGCCTGTTGCTCTGGGCCGGGGCTGTGATTTACGTGACCACGGGAGCTCATGGTTTGGGCGCAGGAATCTCTGCGGCGGGATTGGGGATTATATTCTCTTCATATTACGTATACAACGCAGTCGATTTCGCGGCTAGGCTCAGCCAGGCTACTAGTTGGACAACAACCTGGCTGCTCATCCTTTTGTTTATAGGTTTTATTGTCCTGTTCCCGCCATTTATGATCTTTCTGGCTACTAACGGGAAGGCAGCATCCTTTCCTGCCAGCCAAAACATGGGGGTCGTGGTTTGTAGTATCTTGCTACTGGCGTTCATCCCGTTTCTTCTTGTTGGTCTTCCAGAAATCTTGCGTAGAAGACTATCCTGGGATCAGACAGGTTCGGATCAGACATCAGGTTCGGTCAAAAATATTTTGCTAAGCTGGCTGGCGGTCGCTGCTGCGCTAGCTACAGCTCTTTACGTAATGCTGCTACATTTCTTCAAGGGACCTCTCGCTAGTGTGCCGATAGGTCCGCTGTTTGTTGCACTGCTGGCGACTCTCGCGCTGTTGACGCCCTTCTACAAACTAATAGCAGCGGCTTGCCTGGAAAGGGGTGTAATGGACATCGTTCATCTGACGCATTGGCGTACCAGTCAGGCTCGGACGTTGCGCAAGCTTCGAACCGAGTGGCGTGTACCGAGCGTACGGAATAGTAAGCAACCTATTAATCAGGCTGAAAGAGATATAGAAGGTGATCCAAATCGGGTGGTACATGATTGAATCTGAGCGCCGAGGGATAGCGATGCAGTGAAACAGTGATTTTCGGTGATCTTTCCCCTGAGCCCGCCCGGTGATCCCATCGATGCGAACTAGTGGCAGGACGGTCAATAAAGGTCATCCAAGCAGGTCACAGAGTTTATATCGGATCATCGTGGACACGTGTGGGCGATGCGGTTGCTGCCGTTTGCTGCTGCCATATGCGTGGCGTCTGGGCGGCACGCCTGAAGCCTGATTAGATTAGGTAGGCGAGGGATCCGTGTACGTCGTTCCCGCTGTCTCGACGTCCTGGTCTTCGCTCACGCTACTGCCTGTGCCGCTCGAATACTCGATTGAGTTGCTGACCTGCGCTATCGGCAGCAGGCCTGGCGCGGTGATGGTTGGCTGGCCGAGTGCTGCTCCAGATCGTCTACTTGCTGGTTCGCCAGGTACTCGGCCTGGCTATCCTGATGTTCCGCGGGGACGGGGCGAAGGAAGCTGAGCTGCTGGTGCTCCGGCACGAGAACGCGGTGCTGCGCCGTTACGCCGCGCGCGTGCGGTACGAGCCGACTGACCGGGTGTGGTTCGCCGCGTTGGCCCGGCTTCTTCGCCGCAGGCGCTGGACCGGTCTCTTCCCCGTGACGCCGGCAACGCTCCTGGCCTGGCACCGCAAGCTGGCCGCGAGGAAGTACGACACCAGCAGCCGGCGCAAGCCTGGCCGTCCGCCAATAGTCCGGAGCATTGCTCGCCTTGTTGTCCGGCTGGCGAGGGAGAATCCACTGTGGGGATACCGCCGGATCCATGGCGAGCTAACGAAACTCGGAGTGATGGTAGGGCCGTCCACGGTGCGGGAGATCCTGCGTGTTGCGGGCATCGATCCGGCGCCGCGCCGGTCAGGCCCGACCTGGCGGCAGTTCCTGCATGCCCAGGCCGCCGGGATCCTCGCCGTCGACTTCCTGCACGTGGACACCGCGCTCCTTAGGCGACTGTACGTCCTGGTGTTCATCGAGCACGGTACCCGCCGGATGCACCTGGGCGGCGTCACCTCCAGCCCGACCGGCGAGTGGACGGTGCAGCAGGCCCGCAACCTCGCCCTCAGCCTCGACGAGCGGTTCGGGGACATGCGATTCCTGATCCGCGACCGCGGATCGAACTTTACCCGCTCGTTCGACGCCGTATTCGAGGCCGCCGGGACCAGGATTCTGCGCTGCGCTGCCCAGGCGCCGCGGATGAACGCGATCTGCGAACGCCTCGTCGGCACCCTGCGCCGCGAGACGCTGGACCGCGTGCTGATCCTCGGCGAGGCGCACTTGCGCTCCGTCCTGGCCGAGTACCAGGCGCACTACAACAACGCCCGGCCGCACCAGGGCATCGCCCAGCGCATCCCCGCCGGCGAACGTGACGCTCACCGCGCGACTCTTCTGACCGATATCGATACAGGGCAGATCCGCCGAAAACCCGTCCTGGGCGGCCTGATCAACGAGTACACGCACGCCGCCTGACGCCCGGGAGACCCGCAGGTCACCTACCGAATCCTATTTTCGAGCGGGACAAGTCCAGCCAGCGCCACGGCCGCAGTCAGGTCCGCGACGATCTTGGACGGATCGTGGGCCGTCTGCGGCGCCCGCCAGCGCGCCAGCCGGTTCGACAGACCTTGGCCGAGCCGCCGCAGTTAAGCACGGAACCCGGGGGCTACCAGCGGCGACGAGGGCCTATACGACGCAGGCGGATCCAGGTGAGCAACGTGAAGATCAGCGCCAGCCCGATCATCATGCCCATGTCGCGCAGCCAGTTGGCCGAGGTGTGCTGCCATAGCGGGTCGGTGACCGCCGTGGGTGGGTTAAGCAGGTTGAGATTAGCGGTAGACGCCACTGCGCCGAATCCCCAGCGGGACGGTGACAGCCAGGCGAGCTCAGAAAATCCTGCTTGCCCAGCCAGTGATACGACGCCGCCGGACAGGATGACTTGAATGATGGTGAGCAATACGAGGAGGGGCATCGCCCTCTCCGAGGTGTAGACCACGGCGGATACGAGCAGGCCCAAGCACATCGAGGCTAGGGCGAGCACGGCGACGCCCAAGAGCAACTCAACTAGCGGAGCGCCGGCCAGGAAGGCACCTGAGGGCGGCAGCGGCCGCCCGGCTAGTCCGACTAGCACTAGGACAGCCGACTGCACGACGACGACGCCGCCGAGCACCGCCAACTTGGAGGACAGGTAGGCGCCTGCCGACAGCCCAGCTGCGCGTTCTCGGATGTATATCGTGCGTTCCTTAACCAATTCCCTGACCGAACTGGCGGCCCCGACAAAGCAGGCGCAGACGACGAGCACCAACAGCGTTGTGCTGGCGTTCGGGTTGTTGTGAAGGCTCCTGGCTAGGCCCTGCGACGATCCCACCAAATGGATCAGCACGCCCAGGATGACTGGTAGCAGCCCAATGAGCAGCATATAGCCGCGGTCCGCCGCGATCACTCGCATGTATCGGCGGGTCAGCGTGCTCGTCTGCCGCAGCGCGCCGCGCCGCTGCGGCGGCGGAGCGGCCGGCAGCTCCAGGTCGTTGGCCTGGGCGGGCGGCTTCGGGCGCTGGCTCAGCACGTACTGGGCGTGAGCCGGGGACGCGGCGTACTCGGCGGCCCAGTCCCGGTCCGGGTAGCGCTCGAAGGCCTGGAACACCTCGGCCCAGCGGGTCAGGCCGAAGTATTTGAGCCCCTCCTCGGGCGGGCCGTAGTAGGCCACCCGCCCACCGGGGACCAGGACCAGCAGCCGGTCGCAGGTGTCCAGGTTCGCCACGCTGGCCGTGACCACGATGACCGTCCGGCCGTCGTGGGCCAGGTCCCGCATCTGCTCCATGACCGACTTGTCCAGGCCGGGGTCGAGGCCTGAGGTGGGCTCGTCCAAGAACAGCAGCGATGGTTTGGTCAGCAGCTCCTGCGCCACGTTGACCCGCTTGAGCTGCCCGCCGGACAGCCGGTCGGCGCGCGTGTTGGCGTGCTTGGTCAGGCCAAGCTCGCCCATCACCTCGTCGACCCGGCCGTCCCGCTCATTGGCCTTGGTGTCGGCGGGGAAGCGGAGCTCGGCCGAGTACTGCAGCGCCCGGCGTGCCGTCAGCTGGGTGTGCAACACGCTTTCCTGTGGGACCAGGCCGATCCGGTAGCGGAGCTCGGTGTAGTTCTTGTACAGGTCTCTGTTGTCGTAGAGCACGGTGCCGGTGTCCGCGGGGCGCATGCCGGTCAGCGCGCCGAGCAGCGTCGACTTGCCCGCGCCGCTGGGGCCGATGACGCCGAGCAGGCATTTCTCCGGAACCGGGAACGTGACGTGGTTCAGCAGCACCTTGCCGCCGCCGACCTTAACCACCAGGTCCTCGGCGCTGAAGCTGACCTCGCCCTCGTCGACGAACTGCCGCAGCTCGCCGCCGGCCAGCCGGAATGTCGAACTCCCGATGCTGATGATGTCCGCCTCACCGATCACTGCGGAGGAGACCCGGCGGCCATTGACGTAGGTGCCGTGGTGACTGCCGAGGTCAACGATCTCGTAGGTGCCGTTGGGTGATTTGCGCAATTCGGCGTGGTGTCGCGAGACGTCGAGGTCGGGGAGGACCAGGTCGTTGTCGGGGACGCGGCCGATGCGCAGGGCCCTGGCTGGCAGCGGCGTCCGCGATGTCGGACGCCGGTCGATGCTCGGCAGCCTCGGGCCGGACCCCGGCCCGACTACGGTCTTACTGAGGTAGTGGGCGGAGAACCCGCGCGAACCATCATCCGATCGCCATTCGGGTACGGCTTTGAGTGCTTCTTGGACGCCTGCTGCCGCCGGGAATCGGTCGTCGGGCTGAAGTGCCAGCATGCGGGCCAGAACTTGCCTGAATTCGTCCGACACGGGCAGCGATGAAACATCGACCTGGCTGTTAATTACCGAATACATTATCTCTGCTATGTTATCGATATGTTCCCAGGGAGTTCGTCCGGCCAGGCAGTAATACAGGACAACACCGAGGGCGAAGAGATCTGATCTCGGGTCTGGGTGAAGGCCTTTAAGCTGCTCGGGAGCCATGTACATTGGCGTGCCCACCAGGGCCCCTGTGTCAGTAAGAGCTATGGACGCCTCCAGCGCGCGGGCGATACCCAGGTCAACGATCACCGGCCCGCGGCTATCCTGCATGATGATGTTCGCGGGCTTCAGGTCTACCCTCACGACCCGTTCCCTGGCTAGGTAATCCAGGGCTCCAGCCAGCATGTGGCCGACCGCGGCGACCTCGGATGGCCGCATCGGCCCATCATCCGCTATCAACTGCTGTAGGGTCGGGCCTGCGAGCAGTTCCATTACCAACGCAGAGGCGTTATCTGGAATGGCTACGACATCGTACGTCTGGACAATCTGAGGGTGCTGGAGTCGCATTGCGATGTCCGCCTCGCGACGCAATCGTGCCAAAGCCTGAGGGTTACTGTTCATGGCGGCGAGCGGCACCTTGACCGCGACAGATCGGCCGGTGAGCTGATCCAACCCTGCGTATACCGATCCCATGCCGCCTTGTCCTAGCAGAGTGAGCAATTCGTAACGTTTCCCGAGGACCTTGGCGGCTGGATCTGGGGACGGGGCTACCGGTGCGGAGTCCGGCGCCGACGCCGATGCCGCCGGCCCCCAGTTGGTGACTGGTCCGACCAGCGACACCTCCACCACTCCCCGCTCCGACTCGTTCCGCGCGGCGAACCCGAGCAGCGAGGCTCGGACTGCCTCGGCAAGGCGGTATACCTTGTCTCTTGACTCCGCCACATCCGCGATCACGGTCATCGACGGCCGGTTCTCGCGCACTACTTCGAGGATCTCGCGCTCAGCGAGGTGATCGAGCAGTCGCTCCACGTTCCGGCGTGAGATCCGCAGTAGCGGGTCAAAGTCTGCGTCGGTACCTTCACTCCAGAGTTCCGCCGCGGTAAAGGGCTCTCCCTCGCTTTGCAGCACCCAGTCCACCACGTAATAGCCGCCGAGCCGCCACCGGTCCTCGTCGATCGGCACCGGGAACAAGCGCTTGTCCCCGTTCTTCTCGAAATACTGGCGCATGATGGTCTCGAGCTCTGCATAAAAGGCCACCCGGTCAAGATCCTGGTCACTGACAAGCAGGCGTGGGCGACTTCCCTCCCAGACCACGAAGTCGTTGAATTCCTGGAGCAGACGACGCGGTACGCCTCGGGCCTTAAACCTCAGATACTGCACCAGCGGGTCGCGCCCGGGAATGGGAGAATTACCGCTGAACATATCCTCGGCCAGCAAGTCAGCCGCATCCCAGATACACGGTACGTACATCCGCCAGCCGAAAACACTCTCATACACGCCATTTCCGCGAGCGGCATCGCGGACGGCACGGTCGTGCAGATCCGGGCCCGCGACCACAAGAAAATGCGCACCCGACGCAGTCAGAACGTTCTTTATGCCGCTCAGGAGATCTTCGATGGCACCCAGACCTGCCTCATCTACTGTCAGCTTGTCGACCTCATCCAAGACGATGACCAGATGAAGCCGAGGTCGCTCCTGGCCTCGTCTCAGCTTCAATCTCTGCAGCAGAGATGGACGTAGTTCCGCGATACTCGTCAGCTGGTCGACCAGCGCTACGATGCGCATCAGATCGTGTTCCGCATCGGTCTCCGAATAGGCCAGGAACGAGGCCTCGGTTGCCATGGAGTGACTGCGTTTGGCCGACATGGAGATCTTGGGTACCACGAACTCCGCCACCGACCTGATGCCCTTGCCCGAGCCGGCGCCCATGTCCACGCCGGCCGATCTCTCATGCGCCTCGGACTGTGTTTCCTTGAACGACAGTGAGGTGCGCATGTACGCGACGATGAGCGCATGCCTGGTGGTCGGAGGAAGCCGGTGCAAGGCCCCGGAGTCGCTCAAGGTCTCGAACACCCGGCGGACGATGGCGAAGAGCAACCGTTCGGTGGTCGTCGAACGAGCCACGCTGAGCCATACCGGAAGAATCTGATCTGACGGCGGACTTTCGGCGTCGATCTGGTCGAGAGCCTTTCGCACTAGCGTCGACTTCCCGACTCCCCGGAAGCCAGTGATGAGGAAGGCGCCTCCGCGGGAATGCAGAATCCGGCTCTGCAACTCTGTGACCAGTTCCTGGTTGCCGAGTGGGGGCAACACGTCCTCATCCGCCGACAAGGGCTCGTGAACGTAGCGGAATGAAGCCTTCAACGGAATATTCAACAAGGCGGCCTGCCCCTACTGCCGAGCCTGCTACAGATGGTAGGACTGGCACCACGCGAAGCGCAATCGCCCATGTTCGATTCGGCAGGCACTGGTGAGATGAGCGCGTCAGCGTTAGCATCCCGGCCGAAATGTATCACGAATAAGCGCAGGGTACTTCGTGCATACAGTATTCAGCTTTCTGGCGGTAGCCGCGACGGAAAGACCGCTTTCGCGGGCGCCGGCAACCCTGTCCATTGAGGGCTGCGGCAGGGACCGCCTGGTGACGATGTGGCGGGATGACCTGTCTTGACGAAGGGCATTCCCCTCGCTCACTCTTCGGCAGATAGGCTGGTCATCGCTGCCCAGCGCAAGAGACGGTCGACCTGGAATGCTCTGATCCTGGCCGCCCACACTACTGGGGAGCCAAGAAGCGAGCCATTGTCGTCCGACATGCGGCGTCATAGAGTGCGCAGAAGCGTCCGAGTTCTATCGGCTACCAGGCATAATGCCACAGTGAGCTCTATAGGGCGGCAGGGGAAATCTTGTTCGTATCGAGGTCAGCGCTTCTATCGCCATAGCTCCACCGGCACCTGACCCGGCGGCTGTAGGTGACCTGCTGCGGGCCGGGTTCGCCGTGGTGCGGGCGCCTACCCGGCTGATGGCCGCGGCCCGGTGCGGCGGCCGCCAGCCGGGTAAGTCCGACCCGATCGACGCCCCTGGCGGTGGCGCACGCCGCGCCGCGGGAGCCCGATCTGCCCGCCGCGTGCCTGGACGGCCCGGCCAGGACCGTCAAGCTGCTGTCGGATCACCGCCAGGACCTGATGGCCGAGCGGACCAGGGTGTGCAACTGGCTGCGCTGGCACTTGCACGAGCTTGATCCCGCCCTGGCAGTCCCGCCCCGAGGGCTGCGCCGCTACCACGTCCTTGACGGCCTGGCCGCACAACTGGCCGCCACGAACGGCATGGTCGCCAGGATCGCCGCCGGCCTGGTCGCCCGCTGCCGCGAGCTGACCGCCCAGATCAACGACCTGGAGTGCGAGCTGGGAACCCTGGTCCGCCAGCTGTCTAACGCCGCCTTCCGTGCCCTTCTCGCCGACGAGCACCGCCACGCCGCCGCGGACACAGCGGCTTTGACGTAGGAGCATTATTCGGCGCGGAATTACCTCCTGGTAGGCATGCCTGCCGCCCCGGTAACCCTGGGTCATCCGGAGAGTGATCCCAAGCACCCAGAGGGTGGAGACCTGGGTGCCCGTGTCAGTTGGCCGCAAGTCAAGGGGCTCTTGCGAGCCCCACAGAAACCCACAAGACCGCGACACGGCGGCCGATCCCCACAGGAATCCCACGGACGAAACGGCACACTCCGGTACACTTGTTATGCGTGTTAAAGGCACGGAGAATAGCCGGTCAGCAGTGTAGACGCACGGCGAGCTGGGCTGTTGGAGCCTTTCCCAGGTAAGTGCTCTCAGGATGATAGAACGCCTGAAAAGCGGAAGCTCAGTCAGTGAGCCATTTTCATCCTGCGTTTGCCTCGCGGATCTGCAATGCGTGGATGGCCTTGGCGAGTTGCCCGGCGCGCCAGGGGCAGCAGCGGAGCTTGCGGAGGATGCGCCAGGTCTTGAGCTGGGCGTTCGCACGCTCGCCGGGTGACCGCAGTTTCGCGTGGGCGCGGTTGGCGTCTTTCTGGGATTCCGGCTTGTTCTTCCCCCGGTACGGGATTTTCGCGTACCTGCTTCCCTGGTAGCCCTTATCGGCCAGAGTGACCAGGCCCGCGGCCTCCAGCTCGGCCAGGACGCCCCAGATCCACTCGGCCTTCTTGTCATGCACCGAGCCGGGCAGCGCCCCGGACACCCACAGGATGTCCCCGCGGGGGCTGGCGATGACCTGCAGGTTCATCCCGTGCCGCTTGTGCTTGCCGGAGTAGAACGGCCGGTCCGCGGCGACCCGGTCGACCGGGATCAGCGTCCCGTCCAGGACCACGTAGGCATACCCGGCCCTCTTCGCGTCCCGGACCGCCGTGCGGAGCCTGGGCGCCCGCGCCGCCAGCAGGGAGACGGTCTCGCTGACATACCGCCACGCGGTCGTGGTCCCGACCCCGAACCCGGCGGCGAGCTCGGCGAACGTCTCGCCTTTGCGCAGGTAAACCAGTACGAGCAGGGCCTGCTTGGCGGGGTTCAGCTTCCGCCACCGCGACCCGGCCGCCGACCGGTGACGGCGGATGATCCCGGACACGTAAGTAAGGGTCCGGGACGACAACGGCAGCGCGGCACGGTAGAAAAGCATGGAAGCCCCTGGTGGTGGTGAAGCTTTCTTGGTCGATCGCCTCACTTACCAGGGGCTTCAGAAATCCCAGAGTTCAGGCGAACTGAAGGGTCTTCACGATGAACCTGAGAGTCTTCATGCTCTGTGGCTCGTTCTGGCGGCGCCGTTACGGGATCTTCGGGGCGGCACCTCAGGCTGGCGGGAGCGATCGTCCGTCCCGGCGCTTGGGCGTCACCGGCGGTCCGCCCCGGCGACGAGGACGCCACGGTCGGCTGGTCCTGCCGCTCGCCGGTCCGTTTCACCAGCTCCGGCTCCGGGATCAGGACCTCCTCGACCCCGCAGCCGAACACGGCGCAGATGACATCCCTCCCGCGGCTGGCAACTTCCACCCCCAACCGCTATGCTCCGCCGATCACAGATAGCCGCCAGCATCAAGTCACGTGACCGCTCAGGATCCTGTACCAATCCTCGTCACAGGCCCAGTAGGTTCGTGCCGCCGCGAACCCCGACGAACGGGCCGCTGCTATCGACACTGCCGGGTAGCGTCACCGCGGCTCGATGGCGACGTGCAGCTACCCCCCAAGCTCGTGGGAGTTCGCTACCGGCTCTGCGGTCCATCCCCCAGTGCCGATGGTCTGCCAGAAGAACGACAGGTCGCCGTTATTGTCCGAGGCGGTGATCACTGACGAGTTCCCGACCTGCGCGACCGACGGGCTCGCGAGGATTGTTCCTGAGGGCACGCCCTCTGGGATCCATTGCGCAGCGGGGTTGGCCTGCCAGTAGAACCACAGGCTGATGTCGGGGTTGGAGTTTGCGGCGGCGATCACGGCCGAGTCCCCGACCTGGGCGATCGACGGGTACGGCAAGGTGGAGAACGGTCCTTCTGGTTCCGTTAGGAGGACCGGATTCGAGCTGAACGGCGCACTGCTGCCGATGGTCTGCCAGTAGGACCACAGGCTGCCGGTATTGTCAACGGCGATGACCACTGACGCGTCCCCGCCCTGGGCGACCGACGGGTACGCCAAACTGCGCCCGCTCTTGGCCGGGCCGTCGACCAGCTGCCCCGGGCTCCATGTCGTGGTGCCGATGGTCTGCCAGTAGAACAACAGGTTGTGCTGGTCGTCAATGGCGGCGATCACGGCCGAGTCCCCGACCCGGGCGACCGACGGGCTCTGCAACGCGGCGGAACCGGCCACCTTCTGCTGCTTCCAGACCCCGGTGCTGATGTCCTGCTGGAAGGACCACAGGGTGCCGGAGTCGTCAACGACGGCGATCACCGCAAAGTCCCCGGCCTGGGCGATCGACGGAGCCTGTGAGATGTCAAACCCCAGACCCCATCTGTGGGTCCAGGACCCGCCAGTGGCGATGGTACTGCTGGGCTGCTGGTAGACCCAGAGGGTCTGGTCAGGGCCTACCACGGCGATCACCGCCTGGTCCCCGACCCCGGCGACCGATGGCGCCGAGCCGAACTTCTGCCCGCGGGTTACCTGGTTCGGGCTGAACGGCGCACTACTGCCGATGGTCTGCCAGAAGTACCACACGTTGCCGTCTTCGTCGAGGGTGACGACCGCCGACGTGTCCCCGACTTGGGCGACGCCATTCATCGTGGGCTCCGGCCGGCGTGCGTTAGATAGATCGCCATCATGCTCCTCCTGCGGTGAGTTCACTCGGGCCCGGCTGCATCAAGGCTCCTCGCCAGCAAAGACAAGCCATCGCCTAGCTGACCTCGGAACGCTTGCGGGCACGTCAGTAGTTCAGAGGCGCGACAGGCCAAATAGATACACTGACCGGCTAGCAAACCTGATGTCCTGTCTTGTTGATCATGAGGCACGGGCAGCGCGCTGAACTGCGGTGCCTCAAGTACCTGAGACGGCTGGGGGCATCGGTCGTCTTGCCGATCATGAGGCAAATAGATGCGCTGTCGGTGCTGTCTCACCAGGTCAACGGAGCCGGTGCCTCATCTTGGCGAGACGCCGACCCGGATGCCTCACATTCGCGCCCCTTACCTCGGCCTGGATGAGACAGGACACCTGACAGAAAAAAGAACCTTTCCGGTCCGGCGCGCGGCTGCATGGGTTCATCGGGACTGCAAGACAGTCAGTTCAGACGACGATCTTTCATGTTTCCTGAAATTTCTTCAACAGTGGGACCAGCCCTGCTGAAGCGGAGAAAGCTCAGGTCCGGGGGCTATAGAAGTTATTGAGACCTCAGGGAACTCTGGGGTTATTTATTACTGGCCTCAGCAGCAACACGCCGCGCAGTGATCAAGCTGTGACAAATAGGTCGCGCCAGGATGGAAAACGCTCCGTGCTGCGGCCAGCGCGCTTACCTCCGCATATCGTCAGCGTTTCGATGAATTCTACCGGCGTGGCCTGCACGAACTTGTGCCGCTGCCCCTGACCCGAGATGGCGCCCCCATGGCCGCGGGCGATCTTGGCGAGGTTGTACGGGCAGAGCGCCACGTGCAGTTCGTCGGACCGTCCGGCTGCGGCAAGAGCCATCTGGTGCACCACACGTTGCTGAACCTCGATCCATCGGTCCTCCCGGTCCTCGTCGACCGCGGCACCGGTGCAGGCGCCAACCGAGCCGTGCCAGGTGAGTGTCCGAACGTCCCCGAGTGCGGCGCATCTCAGCGGTGGCAGCCGCGGCGGCACCGGTTGGGGGGTTCTGCCAGCGCTCCCCATGGGGATCGCAGGAGCCGGATGGTCCGGCGCCGGGCGGCGGAGCGTTGGCCCGCTCCAGCCGCCCGGCGTGCCCGAGGGGCAGGGGGTCAGGGCGAGATGGTGATGCTGCCTGGTTCGGTTGCCTGGTCCCCGGCGCTGTCGGTGACCTTGATGGTGAACGTGAACGTGCCGGCCACCGTCGGGGTGCCGC
>JBKQQQ010000327.1:0-6680 GCA_052144275.1 Streptosporangiaceae bacterium | reverse complement strand
AGGTCACTGGTTCAAATCCAGTACGGCCCACGCCATTTTTCGAAAACCTGTCTAGCACTGGGAACCAAAATGGGAGCCAGCGACCTGCGGTTTTGCCGCTTCCATGCTGGTCAGAGCACCCAAGGTTTGCGGTCATACTAGGAGACTCTTCCGTTGGACATGCTCGGCGGAGGACCTATCGAGCTGCGGTGGCAGTCATTCCGACGCGGTTCTTGTCACGGATAGCGAAGGTCGCGCGTTTCTCATCGCGCTGCCGATTCCGTACTACCTGTCGAGGATGGGTAACGTGTGGCCGCGCGCCACATAACGACTGGATATGGATCGCAGGCCGACAGTGACGGTATCGATCACGGTGAGGGGGCAGATTCCCTCTCCTGAGCGTCTGATTGCCGGATCGGCCGGCTGCCGCGGCCTCAGTTCATTGCTCGAGGTCGTGGAGCATCGAGCACAATCGGCGGTGGCGGAATCACTGTCTGTGCGGCAAGCCGCTGTCGCGGTGCAGTTCGCGATGCGCATCGGTCCTCCCGATGGTTGTGCATATGAGGCCCTGCTTGAGGCCCGAGACAAGGTCGGGCACGGCGCTCAGGCTGTGCCGTAGAACCATGGCAATCTGGGCGGCAATGGGCGCCTGATGGAAGCTCTGCGGCACATGGGGGTCCGGCCGTCCGGGATCTGCGTTGCGCTGGCCGGACTCGGCCCGATCATGACGCCGTTCTGCACGCGGCCGCAGCCGGCCAGGATGGATTTCCGCGATAAAAAATATGGGAGGCCTGCCCTTCATCCGCGCCGCTGCGCCCCGCCACAGCGGTCGCGGCCAGCCGTGCGGCCTGGCCGGCGTTACTTCGCGGACTTCTTGGCCGCGATAGCCTGATCGACCGTCTCGTGGATGCCGAAGACCTTCGTCAGCCCGGTGATCTTGAAGATCTTCAGTATCCGCTGCTGTGTGCAGACGAGGTCCAGCGAACCGTCGTGGGCCCGCACTCGCTTCACCGCGCCTACCAGTACCCCTAGGCCGGTGGAGTCGAGGAACTCGACCTCGTCCATGTTGACGACGAGCTGGTAGTTCTTCTTGTTGACTAGATCGATGAGCAGCTCACGGAGCCGCGGCGCCGTGTAGACATCGATCTCGCCCGCGACGTCCACGACCTCGGTGCCGTCCTTGTTGTAGTGACCGAGCTTCAGATCCACAAGTCCTCCAGCGCCATGCACGGCGTCACCCAGCGTCCCGCCCCGGCGCGCGGGGTTGGCATAACCAGCGCCGGGACGTGGTCCCCTGCGGCATTCAACCACGCTCCGCGATCACACTTGTACAAGATTATGCCTTCGGCAGTTCCCAGCGGCCCGGGTTTCGCAGCTAACCTCGATTCCCGGGGGAACGGACCTGACCGGAATCGAGGCTAACCGGGTTCCTGGGCCCCGGCCGGGGGCCCGGGCCAGGCTCTGACACGGCAGGCCTGGCACCTGGCGGTGGCCGACGAGCCCGGAACGGATGCGCAGGCACGACGGGCATAGGCCGAAAGGACCTGCAAGCTGAGGCCAGGCAGGCCCCAGGACTCCGGCACGGCTCCCGTTACAGGGATGACATAGCAGCCCACGTGATGCATCACCGCGGTGGGTGACCTACGGACTTGTCCCGATATTGGCCAGGCGCAGGGACAGGCTGAGAATAGATGCAAGTCTCCACGATCTTGGGCCGAAAGCCCAAGTTCGTGACCTGGACAAACGTGCTGCCACACGTGCCGCGAAGCGAGTGTCGTGGTGCGTCGGCACTTACCTGTCGCCTCCCGTGAGCGGTACCTGGGGAGATTCCCCTTCCAGAGCGGGCGGTGGCTGCGTGATCGAGGGAATCGTGTGAGGGCCGGTGGCTGGCTCGGGAAATGCACGGGCGAGGCCGCGATCGTCCCTCACCCATCTCATCGGACGCCGGTACCCGCGTGCGACCGCCATGTGCGGCGGATCGTGTCCCTCCGCCAGCTCGCAGTGCAACAGGGAGTAGACCCACACATCGGCACACCTCCAGCGATTCGCAGCGTCGGGCTCCGGCTCGGAACCAGATGGCGGCCGGGGCGCGGCGGCCCGCTCGGCGGCCAGTTGCAGTGCCTCTTCGCAGGATTCGGCCGTCACGATGTCGTTGTAGAACCGCCCGGGGTCTGCGTGCTCTGTCACCACGACGTCGATCCCTTGCTGCGGTTTGGAACCAGGCGGCGGCTGGGGCGCGGCGGCCCGCTCGGCGGCCAGTTGCAGTGCCTCTTCGCAGGATTCGGCCGTCACGATGTCGTTGTAGAACCGCCCGGTGTATGCGTGCTCTCTCACCGTAACGTTGAACAATGGCATAGGCCGTCAACTCTATTGGGCACTGGGTCCGCGAAACAGTGCGCAGCCCGTCGCTTCAGGCCGGGAACGAGAAGGTACTGCAGCGCATAGCGGATATCGTGGCGGGCGCCAGTCGCGCATCATGGCCGACTGGCGGGCCAGGCAAGGGCCACGATGCCAAGCTGAAGGCAGCCAAGCGGAGCCGATCGGCGCAGCATGGCCAGCGACCACGGACGAAGTAGCCCAGGTGTCCGATAACGACGCGGAGGAGCTGCTGCCCGCGGCGGATGGCGGAAATCACCGCGCCGGGCAGGCTTTCCAGGGTCAGCGTACCGGTCAGGCTGACCAGGACCCGGCCGCTCTCTCGGTCCGGCCCTGACGTACGGGATGTCCATGTCAAATTGCGTGTCGTCAGCTCTATCCGAGCCGGGCGGACCGGACCCGGACCCTCGGCTTCCATCCAGAGCAGAGCTGGCCGGGAGAATGTGCCGGGACGCCGGGTTCTCCCGCTTCACCGTCCACGACTTCCAGGACCCGGCCGACCTCTACTATGAGGCTCGCGCTGAGCCTGGCGAGCGGGGCCCGGGTGCATTTCACCTCGGCGTGTACACGAGCCGTCGCCAGTGCGTTCTCCAATGGGCACGTTACCGCTTCAGCCATCGCGATACGGCGATGGCTGACCCGCCGGCCTGCTCCAGACCGCCACGCATGGCCCTCACCATGGTGGCCTCGTCAGTCGCGGAGGACGTGCCCCATCTGTTGGGTAGCACCGGCGAACCGCTTCAGGTATCCGCCGATCTGGTGTTCCGGGATGCCCGCGCCGACCGTAACCAAGAAAATGCATGTGCTGATGCACGTGCAGATCCCGCCGGTGCCTCTCCCGGTTGGAGCGGTGCGGCAGGCTTCCGGTCGTCATGTCATGGGGCCTGTCCATGCATGCCGTTACGCATGGTCATCAACCTCGGGCCGACTACCTGGTATTTTCTGCGCATAACGATACTCCTATGCCTTGTCAAGGGAGTCGTGTGACATTTTCGGTCTCATTTCTGGGTTCTGAAAAGACGGTGAGCGGAGTATTTTGCTGGGGTTGCGGACAAGACACGGAAGGTCCACTCGGGTGAGGAAAGCTCTTATGAGGTCACGCCCAGCAAGGCAGGACGGGGGGTTCCGGGGACGGCCGGCGAATCGTTAGCAGGCCAGCACGGGTGCGGCAGCCGATTTGAGGGTCAGGCCGTCCCCGGAGAGTGAGCGTTAGCCAGTGGCGCGGAGGTGACGGTAGACCTCGCGGGCGACGTAACGCTTCAGGCAGCGGATGATCTCTTTCTTGGACAGGCCTTCCCTGGTGCGCCGCTCGACGTAGATGAGAGTCGGCGGATGGGCGCTCATCCGGGTGAGCACGATCCGCCACAGGGCGTGGCCGGCCTGGCGGTCACCGCCGGGATTGAGGCGGTGACGGGTGACTTTCCCCGACGATGCCGGGAGCGGGGCGACCGCGCACAGGTGCGCCCAGGCCGCCTCCGAGCGCAGCCGCCCGGGGTGGTCCCCGGCGGCGACCAGGAGCAGGGCGGCGGTATCGGGACCGACACCGCGCAGGGCGAGCAGGCCGCGGGCACGAGCGGCGACGAGCGGGCGATGAGCTCATCCAGGCGCTCGAGCTGGGCGCCGGGGAACTCGGCGCGCCGGCCCAGCTCCCGCAGCGCGGTACGAGTGGCGTAGCCGGCGACGTCGCCGGGCCGGGGCCGCAGCGACGCCAGGCCGCTGACCAGGCTAGCGGCCGTGTGCCTGGCGAACCGGGTCCGCAGGTCATCGGGCCCGGTCAGGACCAGCGCCCGGGCCTGGTTGATCGTCTGGACCCGCTCGGAGCGGGCGCTGCGCTTGGCGACCATCAGCGCCCGGATCGCCTCGACCGCGCCGTCCCGGCCCTTCGGCGCGCCGGCCGCCCGGCCCGACTGCGCGGCCCGAGCGGCGCTGACCGCATCCAGCGGAGCGGACTTGCCCTGGCGGCGGCGGTCCTGACGGTCGGAGCGGTCCACCTCGACGACCCGGATGCCAGCCGTGGTGACGTGGCGGGCCAGGCCCGCGCCGTAGCTGCCCGTGCCCTCGATGCCGACCAGGGCGACGGTCCCGAACCTGGCCAGCCAGCCCAGCAGGCTGGCGTACCCGGCCGCGGTGGCCGGGAACTCCTGGAGGCCGAGCAGCCCGCCGATGGGGTCCAGCGCGGCCGCGACATGCACGTCGGCGTGAGTGTCCACGCCACCAGTGATGGCGCGTGTCTTTACGATGGTCATAGCCATCCCTTTTCTGAGGTTGAGGGATGGCACGCACCCGCTGGCCGCCGGGACCTGTGAACCCCGGCCTCTTGCACAGGACGGGCAGATCAGACCGGCACGCCGGTGGGTGCCTGAAAATCTGGGATCCCGGCCGACAAATCGATCCAAGGACAGCCCGAAACGGCGTCAGCCGATTAGGAGGTCAGACCGGGATCCCAGGATCCCGACCTTACGCCCGAACCACCCCAGAACCGGGGAGGCAGGGCCGGGAGCACTTATCCACATCCTCCCTGCCGAATAGGCGCTCGTGGTCACCCAGCCACTCGGGCCTAGGTGGGTAAAACCGATCAACCTATTCTGTGGCGCTCTGGTCTCAGTTGTCCCTTGCCTGCTCGGTGAATCGCAGGTCAGGTTCGTATAAGGCGTCATGCATCGCGGAATTTCAAGGCAAGTGCGCCGAGGAGGAGGGCGCCGGCGGTCCAGAGGGCGACGACGCCGAGGCCCTGCCACGGGGTGAGCGGCAGGCTGTTCACCCCGGTCGTGGCCTGGACGTCCAGGCCGGCGGACAGGGGGCCGATCTGCTGCAGGCGCCGGGCGAGGGTCGCGTCGGAGACGAGGGACGCGATGATCGGGAACAGGTACAGCAGGCCGAGCACCAGGCCGATGGCCACCGCGGAGTCGCGTACGGCAGCGGCGACGCCGAGGCTGAGCAGGGCGATGAGCGTCAGGTACACGACCGCGCCGGCGGCGGCCCGGAGGTCGGCGCCCGCGGTGAGGGACGCGTACCCGTGCGCGGGAGTGAACCCGCGGCCGGGGAGGATCAGCAACCCGGCGAGCGCGGAACCGGCCACCGCCAGCGCTGAGGCGATGAGCACCGGGGCGGTGAGCACCCCGGCCTTGGCGAAGAACCACGTCAGCCGCCGGGGCACTGCGGTGAGCGACGGCGTGATCATCCCGGTGCTGTATTCGTTGCCGATGGCCAGCACCCCGGCGACGGCGGCCGCCGCCTGGCCCGGGTAAATCCCGGTGAAGCTGACCTTCGCGGGGTCGATCCCGCACGTGGCTGACTGGCACTGGGCCGCGCCGGCCGCCGCCGCCGCCACGGTGACGGTCAGCGCGACGACTCCGGCCAGCAGCCAGACCGGGCCGGCCACGGTGCGGAGTTTGGTCCACTCGGCGTGCAGGGCCTGGACCAGCGGATGAGGCGGCAGAGAGACCCGGGCCGTGAGGCTCATGCGTCCCTCCTGCGCAGCAGGTAGAAGGCCAGCGCGAGCGCGACGGCGGCCCACGCGCACTCCACCGCGAACCCGGTCCACGGTGCGAGCGGGTAGTACCCCCAATTCGGGCTGTAGCTGGCGCCGGCGACCTGCGAAAACTGGGGGACCACCTGCTGGACGGAGAAGCCGGCGGCCGGGGTGATCCGCAGCAGCCACTCGCGCGCGACCAGAGAGAGCCCACCCCCGCCGAACCCGCCTCGCCCGACGTGCCCGGGGAGCAGGGGCGGGACCAGGACGAGCAGATACGGGACGAAGATCACCACGATGGCGGCGGCGACCGCCGTCGCGCTGCGCCGCGCGGCGGTGCCGACGGCGAGCGCGAGCACCGCGGCCACGGCGAGCAGCGCCCCGGTGCCGACGAGCATCCGTGCCAGGCTGAGCGCCGGAACCGGCCAGAGCGGGACGCCGGTCCCGGCGAGGATGCGCGCGCCGACGGCGACCGCGAGGGCGGCGGCGAACAGCCCGGTGACGAAACTGACCGCGCCGATCACCACGGCCTTGGCCGCCAGCAGCCGGCCACGGCGGGGTGAGGCGGTCAGCGAGACGCGGATCAGCCCGCGCCGGTACTCGGCGGTGATGAACATCGCGCCCACCACGATCAACGGAATCAGCCCGATGGGCGTCCCGGCCAGCGCCCTCTGGAGAGAGAGAACACTCCCGTCCCCGGCGAGGGGAGTGATGTCGCCGGAACCGGTCACGGTGATCGTGCCGGCGCTCTGGCGGAGCGCGCCGGGCGCTGGCACGCCGTTCGCGCCGGAGCCGCCCACGTTGGTGCCCGTCCACCTGGCAGCGGTCCAGGAGAGCCCGATGTGGCGGAAGA
>JBKQQQ010000326.1:0-16341 GCA_052144275.1 Streptosporangiaceae bacterium | reverse complement strand
GCAATTCGTGACGGCCGCTTCGCGCGGTCCGCAGCAGCCACGTGCGGATTCCCGCCTGGAGGCGCTCAACCTCCTCAAAGTCGCCCACCAGGCTCCCCCTACACACGCGTAACACCCCAAGACGGGCGCAGCCTAGCAGGCGGAATGCTCCGAGGCGGTGCTTTTAGCGGGTGTGACCGATACGCGCCGGTCCAGCCCGGAAGTTCTTTGTATACCGCCACCCGGTCATCGGGCGGTTCAGCTGGATGCGCCGCCGAGGATGAGGGGCACCGCGAGCCCCGAGCAGCGGTTATCCAGGGCCCGTGGTCGGCGTGACCAGCCCGACGGCCATGTTCAGCAGCGTGCTCTTGCCCGCGCCGTTCGGCCCTACGAGGCCCACCACGTGCCGGCGGGAATGGCCAGCGTGCAATCGCTGAGCGCCCACCGCCGCCGGTACCGCTTGCCCAGGCCATGAATGAGAAAATGGGGTTATGGGTTCTGTGCCTGGCGGTCCCGCAGCAGATAGGCCGAGGGAGTGGCTGGCGTTGCCCGGCGGCCGGATCCGGCCTGTCGTCTCCGTGCCGGGCCCTGGGGGCATAGCCGAGTTGCTGGCGTACGCCGCCTGGCTGGCCCGCTTGCGGCCCGCCTGCTCGTGCGGCAGGCCTCGCCTGGGTTCGGGCCGGACCTGCGGAAGCGCGGAGTGCGTCGCCGGGCTTCGCGTACAGGAGATCGGCATGTAGTCCAGGGGGCCAGCAGGAGACGGCTGATTTGCCGCCTGACCGAGGCAGAGCGAGCCTCCATCGACGCCAATCAGGTGCCATCACACCATGACGTTCCCGGATAGCAATCACCGATGAGTTCGCGGCGGGTGATTCGTCTCTATGGATGCCGCGGGAACCAGGGCAGGCCAGCCAGCGAGGACCAAAGCACCCAAAAAGATCTCCGAGCCGCCAAATATCAATCGGGGGCGGGCTCGGCGATCATGGCAGTGCCGATCTTGCTGAAGCCGATCCTGGCGTAGACGCGGGCCACGGCGCGGTCGCTGGCGGACAGGAAGACGGTCCCCGCGCCGCGGTCCAGCGCGTCCGTGGCCAGCAGCGCGGTGACGGCCGCGCCGAGGCCCTGGCGGCGGGAGGACGGCAGTACGCCCACCCCGGTGATCTCCGCGACGCCGTCCACTGTCTGGCAGCTTCCCGCTGCGAGCGGCCCGTCGGGACCGAACGCCGCCGCCAGCACCGAGTACCCCGACCGGAGCCATTCGCGCAGCATCGCGATCGTGCCGCCGTCGTGGTCAGCGGCGATCTTGTCGCGCTCGGCGAGCCCGGCTTCCCCGGCCGCCGTGCCCGGATGCCCGAACGCGACGGCGGGCACCGCCCAGATCCGGTCGAGTTCGGCGTCCTCGGGGGCGATGACGCGCACGGTGACGCCCGGCGGGAGCACGGGAGCCTTCGGCGGTGCCGACAGCACCATGAGCGGATGCGTCTGGACCACGAGACCCGCCTCGGTCGCGGCCGCCGCCATCTCGGGCGCGACCTGCTCGATCCATTCGAAGGACTCGGGAATGATCAGCTCGCGCTGCCGGGCGCGGACCGCGCGGACGTCCGCGGCGGTGACCAGCGGCCTCGAGCCGCGCCGCGGCCGAGCGTAGTAGGGCCCGCCCGGGCCGGTGGGAACGAACAGCACGAGCGGGCCGTGCTCGTCGGCTCTGGCCCGGCGCCGCGGGACGGCGTCGCAAAACGCGTCAATCCGCTCAATGACCTCATAAGCTCTCACAGCAGTACTTACCCTAAGGCGCCAGCCGCGCGAGACCAACTGTGTTTACCCCGCGTTCGGGTGCCGGCGACCGGGAAAACCCGACGCGGCCAGGGTCGCGGGCCCAACATTAAAAATCGGTGTACAGACTGCCGCGCCGGGACTAGCGTGCCGCCAATATGACCGACACCGAACTGCCGCCGAGCCTGACTCAGCTGACCTTTCACGGGCCCTTGTCCGAGGCTAGGGCAGCCCGGCTGGTCGCCCGGCTCACCCGGAACCACCCTCGTACCGTGCTCGACATCGGCTGCGGGTGGGGCGAGCTGATGCTCCGCATCCTCGCGGCGGCGCCGGACGCCACCGGGCTCGGCCTCGACACGGACGAAGGTGACCTGGCCCGGGGCCGGGACAACGCCAAAGCCCGCGGGCTCGAGGACCGTGTCACGTTCGCCCGGGAGTCCGGGGTCGGGACCACGCGGGGACCCGCCGACCTCGTGCTGTGCCTCGGGGCCAGCCACGCGCTCACCGAAGTCCAGCCCCCCGGGCACACCGCGGCCGCGCTGGGCGAGCTCCGGCGGCTCGTCACGCCGGGAGGGCGGGTGCTGCTCGCCGAGGGATTCTGGCACCGGACGCCCACCGAGGCCGAGCTGGCCGGCATGTGGCCGGGCGCGTCCGCCGCGGAGTTCGGTGACCTGGCCAGCCTCGTCGACCGGGCTGTCGCCGCGGGCTTCCGTCCGGCCTGGATCGAGACCGCCACGCTGGAGGAGTGGGAGGACTTCGAGTCGGGCTACCAGTGCGACGAGGAGGAGTGGCTCGCGGCCCACAGCGACCATCCCAAGGCCACCGAGATCCGGTCGCAGGTCGACCTGCACCGCTCGTTCTGGCTGCGCGGCTACTACGGCCTCCTCGGCCAGGCCTATCTCACCCTGGTCCCGGTCGGCTAACCGGGCTGGGCTAACCGGGCTGGGCTAACCGGGCTGGGCTAACCGGGCTAGGCCCCAGGTCGGCTGATCGCCACCGTACCGGCTGAGCGACCGCGGCCAGGCCAGGGCCTCGTCGTCGAGCCGGCCGGGCGGGCGCACGGTCGTCACCGGCCCGTCGGCGCTGTCCAGCGTCGTGAGCCACGCCTCGCCGCCGCCAGCGGCGGCCACAGCGGAGCCAACCGCCGCGTCCCGTGGCAAGCCGAGCAGCCAGTGCGCGGTCCGTGCCAGGCATAGCTCGCGGAACTCCGTGCCACCGTGAGTGGACTGCCTGGCCAGCGCCTGCAGCGCGGCGGCCGCGCACAAGTAGCCGGTGCCGTGGTCGAGAAGCTGGCACGGCATCGCGCCCGGGCGCTCGCCGTCCGCGGATTCCGCCATCGCGATCCCGCTGGCCGCCTGCACGATGCTGTCGAAGCCCCGCCGACCGCCCCACGGCCCGCGGCTGCCCCACGCCGACAGGCTCACCACCACCAGGCCGGGATGCCGTTCCGCCAGGAGCTCCGGACTCAGCCCGAACCGCTCCAGCGCGTGCGGACGGTACCCGTGCACTAGGACGTCGGCTCCGGAGAGCAGTTCGTGCAGCCGCGCGTTGCCGACTGCGGTGCCGAAGTCGAGCAGCGCGCTGCGCTTGCCGGGCAGCCCGTCGTAGGCGTGCAGCGTCAACTCCGGCCGGTCCGGCGCGTCGAGCCGGAGCACGTCCGCACCGAGTGCGCCCAGGTACCTGGTGGCCACCGGGCCGGCGATGACGCGGGTGAGGTCGAGCACCCGGATGCCCGAGGCGGGCAGCGCCCCCGCAGGACGCCAGCGCGGTGGCGCGCCGCCGATCGACCACCCCTCGACCAGCTTGATCGCGGCGACCGCCTGGCCTGGCGGCTCCGCCCGCCAGCTGTCCTCGCCGCGGACGGCGGCGGCGACCCCGCCCGCGCCGACCACGAGGTCCTCCGCGTCCCGCGCGCTCAGAGCCGCGACGGCCGCGGCGACCGATTCCGGATCACCGCTGCAGCCGAGCGCCCGCAGCAGCGCCTCGCGGTGCCAGGGATAGTTCCCGTGCGTGCGTACCCAGCCGTCGGCGGCGCGCCAGAATCGCGACAGCGGCGCGAAACCCGGCCCGGTCGGCTGGCCGTTGATCCGCAGGTAGGCCTCGCTCCGGAAGGCCGCCGCGACGTGCTCCAGGTCCAGCTGCGCCGTCGGCGACCCGCGCGACCCGCAGTCTCCGCCGCGCTGCGCGTTCAGGGCCGCCGCGGCCAGCAGGGCAGCCCCGGTACAGGCGATGGCCACATCTTCGACCGGCAGCCGGGAGGGCAGGTGACCCGGGGCGCCGCTGACCCAGAGCACCTCGAGCCCGGCCGGGAGCCGGGGATCGCCGTCGGCGGCCGCCGCCAGGGCCGCCCACGCCTCGGCCAGCAAACCTGGCCACAGCTGTTCCGCCATCTCTCTCATTCTCCCAGACAGCCCGCTTCGCCAGCAGGAGAGCGCCGGGCGATCAGGTGCAGCAACGCCGCCACCTGCCGGTACGGGTCGGTGTGCCCGGCCCGCTCCTCGCAGGCCAGCAGGGTCGGCAGGTCCGGCGGCGGTTCGGCGTCATCCGCGGTCTCCGGGCCGGCGTCGGTGAAGACCCGGACCCCGTACCAGGCGGTGACCTGCAGGCCGTGACCCGCCAGCCGGCCGGTCAGGTCGGCGAGCCGGTCGGCGCGGGCGGTGACCCCGATCCGGTTCGGGTACCGGTCGGAGTCGAACGCCGCCGCGCACGCCGCCCAGTCACCGAGCAACCCCGCCCGCATGGCCAGGGCGTCGCCGTTGCGCACCAGCAATGACACCAGACCGCCCGGTGCCGTCACCCGCGCGATGGCGCTCAGCACCGGTTCGGGATCCGGCGAGTACATCAGCACACCGTGGCACAGCACGGCCGGGAAGGGCGGATCCGAGCCTCGTTCGGCATAATCCTCGATCAGGCCGTGCTCGACCCGCACCCGGCCGCGGATCCCGGCCGGCTCGGCGGCCAGGTCCCGTTCGAACCGGGCCAGCAGGCCGGGCGAGGTGTCGACCCCGGTCACCTCGTACCCGCGCCGCGCCAGGCGAAGGGCCTGCGTCCCCTGACCACATCCAAGATCAATGATCCGAACGGGTGCCGGTGGCAGCTCCCGCTCCAGCTGCCTCGCCACGACTTCCTGGCGCACTATGTCCCTCAGCTTGCCCAGGCGTGCGTGCCAGTTCTGTTCCCCGGGGGTGAACGCGGTGCTCAACGGCCCGGTCCCAGGTCTTTTTGCATCAGCATGGTGTCGATCCAGCGGCCGTGCTTGCGGCCGACGCCGGACAGGCGGCCCGCCTGCGTGAATCCGAACCGGCGGTGCAGCGCCGCCGACGCGTCGCTGCCGGTGTCGGCGATGACCGCGATGACCTGCCGGGCGCCGGCCTCGGCGCATCCGGCCAGCAGCGTGCCGAGCAGGGCGCTGCCGATCCCGCGGCCGGTGTGGCCGGGGGAGAGGTACACCGTGTCCTCGACCGTGTGCCGGTAGGCGGGCTTGGGCCGCCACGGGCTGGCGTAGGCGAACCCGCAGACGGACCCGTCCCTTTCGGCCTCGGCCACCAGGAAAGGCAGGTTCCGCGCGGCTAGGTCGTCGAGCCGCTGCCGCCAGTCCGCGGCGGTCGGCGCTACCTCCTCGAACGTCGCCACGCTGGTCGTGACGTAGTGCGCGAAGATCGCGGCGACGGGTTCGGCATCCGCCGGGACCGCCGCGCGGACGGTGGGCCGTGCTGCGGGCAATGCGATTCCTCCGTTCCTCTTCACTCAAGGGTTTCACGCCGCGCGGTAACGTTGAGAAGTGGATTTCCGCCGGGCCGGCAAAGTCGATCGTATATTCGACATTGGCTGACCGGGGGTGTACCCTGTGTCTATGGTCACCACGCCAGCCGAGACGTCCCGGGTCCGGTATCAGTCCCGTCCCGGGCGCCTCGCCGTGGTTGCCGCCAGCCTCGCGGACCTGAAGGGCCCTACCGAGGGCACCGTGGAGCTTCCGCTGTGGCTGTTCTGGAGCAGCCCCGACCGCACCTTCGACCTGAGCCAGCCGTTCATGCTGCGGTCGATGTACGAAGCCGTCCTGGGGGAAGCGAGCCACCCGGAGGACCTCACCACCTACCTGGATGGTGACACGCTGATCGCCCTCTGGCCAGACCTGTTCCTGCCCAAGGGAGTTCGGCAGGCATGGGAGGACAGGCACCCGGTCCTGCGGGCTGCGGCCGTCACGGCGGCCTGATACCGGTGATCGAACTCCACCGCGAGGTGGCCGTCATCGCCTTGCGCGCCGCCGCCCGGCATGGGTTCGCGCTCGGCGGGGGCAACGCCTTGATGGCCCACGGAGTCATTGACCGGTTCACCGCCGATGTCGATCTGTTCACCGACAGGGAGGCTGGCGTGGCGGCGGCGGCTGATGCGGTGGAGGCTGCGCTGCACGACGCGGGCTTCGAGGCCGACCGGCAGGACAAGACCGGTGGCCTGGCTGACGTCTTCGAGGGGATGGGCGAAGGGCTCGCCGAGTGGATCATCACCGCGCCCGCCGGGGAGCAGATGATGCTCCAGATGGCCTACTTCGACCGGAGCCGCGGGCCGGTGACCATGGACGTGGGCCCCGTTCTGGATCTCGAGGATGTGATCGGCGGTAAGGTGTGCGCGCTGGCCAGCCGGGCCTATGACCGCGATTACGTGGACACCGCGGCCGCCCTCGCACGGTACAGCGTGGACCAGGTGATCGGCTTCGCCCGGCGCCTGGACCCGGGCCTGGAGGATCGGGATTTCTCCGATGCGGGCCGGCGGCTGGACCGGATGGACGACGGGGCATTCGTCCGCTTCGGGCTCAGCCCGCGGGACGTCGCTAAGCTACGCGCGCGGTTCGCCCCCTGGCCCCGGGTCTGATCGCCAGGGGGCACGCATACCCCTGATCCCGTCACAGGGCATCATGTTCGTAGCGACACGCGGAGGTGACGGTTCTTGACCGGCGAGACGATGCGCGCCCTGCTCGAGCCCCTCATCGGTAAGTCCGGGTCGATTTCCATGCTCGTCAGCAGGATCGGGCCGATCGCTTTCCCGGTGGCCGAGAACAAGAAGCTGACCGGCGTGGAGGTACGTCCGGACGGCCTGATCCAGCTCAAGCGCCAGACCGGATGGGCCGTGATCGACCCGAATGACGTCGTGGCCGTGGTATGGAACGACGATTCGGATACCTCGCCGGGTCAATTCCTGTAGGCCGAAGGCGCCCGGGGCGCCGTCCGCCCGGGATCGCGAGATCTTGGCATGATGTACTGCGTGCCTCCCCTGACCTCGCCCGTGATACCCGGCGGCCGCGTCGCCGGAAGCGCGCAGCCCGTCCTCCCGGCCGGCGGTTGCCTGATCCTGCGCCCCTGGCGGCCGGCCGATGCCCACGCGGTCGCCGCCGCCTACGCGGATCCGGCCATCCAGCGCTGGCACGCGCGGCGGGTCGACAGCGAGGACGAAGCGCGCGATCTGATCCTGCGCTGGCAAGGCAGCTGGGCGTCCGAGACGGGGGCGCACTGGGCGGTGACCCGCGACAAGGGCGGCGACGTGCTCGGCCGGATGTCGCTGCGCTGGATGGCGCTCGATGAGGGGCGGGCCGAGTGCGCATACTGGACGGCTCCGTCCGCCCGCGGCACCGGCGTCGCCCCCCGCGGGCTCGCGGCGCTGTCCGCGTGGGCATTCGGCGAGATCGGTTTCCACCGCCTCGATCTGGTGCACTCCGTGGCGAATACGGCATCCTGCCGCGTTGCCGCCAAGGCCGGCTTTGCGGCGGAGGGTGTCCAGCGCAGCGCCGTACTGCACGCCGACGGCTGGCACGACATGCACGTCCACGCGCGTATCAGCGGCGACGAGCAGAGCTCGAGCTTTTGATGCCGGATTCAATACCTGTCATGATGCCGCTGAGCTGGTATTCCACTGAGTGCTGGCTCGCATCGTAAGGCAACTGGATTTGCTCGGGTACCTATCTGCCCGATCGAGGTGTTTACGTCCGGTAGATGCGCCCAGCTGGCAGATACCTGCGACGTTTTGTCGCTCTAGGAATTTGCGTGTCATTTCCCGAAGAGGGATCGGCGCGTTGGGCCGCCCTTTCTGTATTGCCTTGGTGGAAATTTATCAGCTTTTCAACTCTTCCGCGAATAGCGCGCGACTCCATAGATAGAAGAGGAAAAAGCCAAGCAAAACGTTGGCAATCGTCAGCGCCAAGCCGGTACACCTTGCGGGGTCTGGCCGATTGTCCCCGTTGTGCTTGTAGGTCATGGACCTGGCCGGCCGTCCGTCCTCGCCCGGGCACGGGCAGGTAGCGTCCATCTAGTGACCAGCGACAGCTCCCCTGAGCGCACCTTGTGGAAGATCCATGGCGAACGTCTCGTTGACGAGAACCCGCACATCCGGCTGTCAGTTGCCAGCGTCGAGCTACCCGACGGCAAGCGCTTCGATCAGTACGTGATCCGCATGCCCCGCTGCGTGATGACCGTCGTCCTGGATGATGCGGGCGAGCACATCCTGCTGATCTGGCGGCACCGGTTCATCGTCGGCCAGTGGGACTGGGAAGTGCCGGGCGGCTACATCGATCCGGGCGAGGACGGTCTTGTGGCAGCTGCCCGCGAAGTGGAGGAAGAGACGGGCTGGCGACCGCGCAACCTCAGGTTCTTGCTGACCTTCCAGCCCGCGCTGGGATCGGCTGACGCGCCGCAGGACGTCTACGTGGCCCGCGGGGCGGATCTTGTCGGGCAGCCCGAGATCGACGAGGCCGAGGAAGTCCGCTGGGTCCCGATCGCCCAGGCGCAGGAGATGATCCGCTCGGGCAAGATCATCGGTGCGGCCACGGTCATCGCGGTGATGCATGCTGCCGCAGAGTCGGCAGCGCCGCCTGAGCGTAGGAGCTGAACTCGTGGACCTGGACCTCATCCTTGCTCGATGCGAGCTGGTGCAGGAGATGGCGGATGTAGGTCACGGCCCGCGCCGAGTCGAGGCCAGCGGCCAGGCCCACGGCGTCCCGGCCGTGGGTGCACGCTTCGTCAAGCTCCCCCTGGAGCGCGTATCCGATGGCCAGCAGCGCCATGTTGAACGCCCTGCCCCGGACGTAACGCAGGTTCATGTCCAGCGACCGCAGGGCGTACTTCTCGGTCTCGCTGCCCTGTCCCAGCGCCCGGAAGCAGTGGGCGATCTTGGCAGCGAAGTAGGCCTCGTCAAAGTAGGTGAGCCACGTCGGCAGGTCATCGTCGGCGGCGCGCCGGAAGGCTGTTTCCGCGCGGCTCAGCGCCCGTGAGCACGAACCCGCATCCTGGCGGAGCGCGTGACCGTGGGCTTCCATGACGATGCTCTCGGTCTCCAGCATGGCCAGTCCGGCTCGGCGTCCGGCCGCCTGCGCTGCCTGCGCCATGTCGATGGCTTGGTCGGGCTGGGCGACATAGACGGCCTGCTGGCTCATCGCAGCCAGGATCTCGCCGCCGAGTCCCTCGTCTTGAGCGAAGCGGGCCATGGTGAGCGCCTGCACCAGATAGCGCTGCGCGAGGCCGTGCAGCTCTAGGTCATGCGCCTGCCAGCCACATAGCTGCGCGAGTTCGGCGGCGGCCGAGAAGAGTTCGCGGCGCACGTCCTCCGTGCACCGGCAATCCCTGAGCAGCGGCGCGATGTCCGAGTGCAGATACTCCACCACCGTCGGGCGGATCCGGCCCCCGCCAAGCCGGTTATCAAGCACACGGAACGCATCAATGGCCTCCCGGATCTCCTGGACCTCTGCCATCCCGATGCCGCGGGTTCCGCGGCTGGGCGTCATCGCGGTCCGGGGCGCGACAAGCCACCGCAGCGCAGCCGAGGAGTAGGCCACCAGATCAAACTGCGAGGTGATCAGCGGGCGTCGCTGCTCTAGGTCCCCCTGCGCTAGATCACGGACCAGATGGGCGGCCCCCGGCGGCCGCCCGGCCGACGGCGCCGCGCTCGTCGCCGAGCTGCGGGCGGTCGCCGGGGGCGCGTACGGGCCGGGCTGGGAGGGCCGCGGCCGGTCCCAGCTGGCCGCGGCGGCGCTGCTGCTGGCCGCGCTGTGGCCATCGGGCGGACCGGCCGCCGCGCAGGGCAGCACCGTGTACCGGGTCCGGCTGCGCCGCCGCCTGCCGCACGGGAAGGTCAGCGTGGCCAAGGCCGCGATCACGGCTGGCGTCGTGGCCGTCGGTGTCGCCGTAGCCGCGGGTGTCATCCTGGCCGGGCGCACCGGGCACCCGACATCAGCACCCACACCCACACCCACCCCGACACCAGCGCGAGCAGCGGCACCGGCGCCCGCACCGGCACAGTGGACCGGGACACAGCTTGCGGCCGCGCTCCTGCCGATCTCAGACTTCCCAGCCGGATACCGGGAGCAGTTGAGCCTCAATAGCGGCGGCGACCCGTTCCCCCAGCCTGACATTGTCCCCACGGCGAACTGCAGGCTCGGAGATGCAATGATCATTGTCGACCAGGACGGATCTTTCCTCCCGCACTTCGGCACCGCGGCCGCCACCGAATCGCTCGCCCCGTCGAGTCAATCTCCCCTGGTACAGACTGTCTTCCTCAGCCAGGCCGTCTTCCAGTTCGCCAGCCCGGCAAACGCGGAGACGTTCTTCTCCTCGGTGCGCACCTGCCTGATCGACAACAAGGCCTGGTCTCACGGAGTGGATACAGCGCCAGTGAACGGCGATCAAGCCGTCACGGCGGATCTCTTGTACAACGCCCCCGCTGAGTCCGTCGACTCCTCTACCGAGCCCCTGTTCGTCCTCCATGGCACTGACGTCTTTGCCCTTTCAGCTGCTGCATTCCCAGACACACTGGGTCCGGTGACGATCCCTGGAGCCGCTGAACTGATCGCGAAGCTGATCGCGCGGGTCGACGCGCTCAGCCCCGCGCCCTCCGCCGTGTCCTCCCTCGCGCCCTCCGCCGTGTCCTCGCCCGCAGTACCGCCGCAGCGGCAGGCGGCGCAGGCCCTGGCAGTGTTGCTTGCCCAGAGCGGTACGGACCGGGCCGCGGTTACGCAGGCCGTCAGCGCCGTCGCGGACTGCGCTCCTGGCCTGGGCCAGGACGAGACGATCTTCAGCAACGCCGCGTCGTCGCACCAAGCCCTGCTGGGCAAGCTCGCCGCCCTGCCTGACCGCTCGGCCCTGCCCGCATCGATGCTGCAGGACCTCACCACGGCCTGGCAGGCATCCGGCGAGGCTGACCAGGACTTCGCCAAGTGGGCGCAAGACGAGATCTCATAAGGATGCAGCACGAACTACCAGTCCGATGCCAGCTACCAGGCCACAACGGTGCCGGATGACCAGGCTACGAAGTACAAGAAGGCCTTCGCCGCGCTGTGGACGGCGATCGCGGACGAGTACGGCCTGCCGAGTTATCAGTACAACCAGATATGACGGGGCCGGCCGCGGCGGCACTACCGCATCCGGCCCTAGATAGCCAGCCATTCTTCAGCGCTACCTTGGCCTGCAACGGGACTCCGTCGGCCACGCCCCAGCCCAGGCATGGACCGCCATGATCGACGACAAGAACGGCCGACTGTGCAAGCCCGGCTGCGGCACGGGTCAGCGAAAACCACCTTGGACACGTACGGTCACCTATGGCCGGACAAAGACGAGTCCACGAAGGCCGTCATTGACGCCCTCGTGGACTCGAAGTTCCGGGATCTTGCGGACTCTGTGCGGACTGAGGGGGGCGCGCCGTGACGCGCCCCCAGCTCAGCGGCCTACTTCAGGTCAGCAGTCGTAGTAGAGCTCGAACTCGTGCGGGTGCGGGCGCAGCCGAAGCTCGTCGAGCTCGACGGTCCGTTTGTAGTCCAGCCAGGTCTCGATCAGGTCGTCGGTGAACACGCCGCCCTCGGTGAGGTAGGCGTGGTCAGTCTCGAGGTTAGCGAGTACCGCCTCGAGGGAACCGGGAACCTGCGGGATGGCGGCCGCCTCGTCCGGCGGCAGCTCATACAGGTCCTTGTCCACCGGCTCCGGCGGCTCGATCTTGTTCTTGATCCCGTCTAGTCCCGCCATCAGCATGGCGGCGAACGCCAGGTACGGGTTGCAGGACGGGTCGGGGACGCGGAACTCGACGCGCTTGGCCTTCGGGTTCGTGCCGGTGATCGGGATGCGGGCGCAGGCGGAGCGGTTGCGCTGCGAGTAGACCAGGTTGACCGGGGCCTCAAAGCCGGGCACGAGCCGGTGGTAGGAGTTCGCGGTCGGGTTGGTGAACGCCAGCAGGGACGGCGCGTGCTTGAGCAGGCCGCCGATGTAGTACCGGCCAATGTCCGACAGGCCGGCGTAGCCGACCTCGTCGTAGAACAGCGGCGAGCCGTCCTTCCAGATGGACTGGTGGCAGTGCATCCCGTTGCCGTTGTCACCGAACAGCGGCTTAGGCATGAACGTCACGGTCTTGCCGGCCGCCTGGGCGGTGTTCTTGATGATGTACTTGAAGAGCATCAGCCTGTCGGCTTGCGCGAGCAGAGAACTGAACCGCATGTTGATTTCCGCCTGGCCTGCGGTGCCGACCTCGTGGTGCTGCATCTCGACCTGGATGCCGCAGGCGAGCAGGTTGCTGGTCATTTCCGAGCGGAGGTCCACGAAGTGGTCCATCGGCGGCACGGGGAAATAGCCGCCCTTGTACCTGGGCTTGTAGGCAAGGTTGCCGCCGTCCTCGTCCTTGCCGCTGTTCCACGCGCCTTCCACCGAGTCGATGTGGTAGAAGCCCTCGTTCGCGGAGGTGGCGAAGCGCGCCGAGTCGAAGATGTAGAACTCCGCCTCGGGGCCGAAGTACGCCGTGTCGCCGATGCCGGTGCCGCGCAGGTAGTCCTCTGCCTTGCGGGCGATGTTGCGCGGATCCCTGCTGTAGGGCGCGCCGGTCAGCGGGTCGTGCACGAAGAACGTGAGGTTCAGGGTCTTGTGCGTGCGGAACGGGTCTATCACCGCGGTGCTCGGGTCCGGCAGGAGCTGCATGTCGGACTCGTGGATCTGCTGGAACCCGCGGATCGACGAGCCGTCGAACATGAGGCCGTCGGTGAAGACTTCTTCACCGAACGACACGGTGGGCACGGTGAAGTGCTGCATCGTTCCAGGTAGGTCACAGAACCTGACGTCGATGAACTCCACGTTTTCCTCCGCGATGAAGCGGAGGACCTCCTCGGCACTGCTGAACATCAACCCTCCCGGGTACAGGGCACGTTTTCGGTTCTCAGGGCACGCGATTAGGACGTTAGCCGCCGGCAATTTCCACGCCGTGTCTGGTGTGTTTCACGAATGTTACGGTCGTCGGCTGAGGTCAGGACTCCTATTATGGCCCGCTGACAGCGCCGCGGCCCAGAACAGATACCGTGGTGTCGTGGCCAAGAAATCCCGAAACCGCCAGGGCGCCGACCCGGCGCGGGCTGGTGCCGCCGGTCAGCCCGCCCCCGCGGCGGCCGGCGCGGCCTCGACGGGCACCACGCAGCTGACCGCCCAGCCAGCCAGCCACGCGCCGGCTTATCCGGGCCAGCGGTTCGGCCTGCCAGAGCGCGGCCCCGGGTCGGTGGCCAGCATGCCCCGCCGGGTGCTGGCGCTGTTCATCGACTGGCTGCTCAGCATGCTCATCGCGTACTGGCTCACCCATTCGCAGTTCTGGACCATCGCGGTCTTCGCGGTGGAGGTCTACGTGCTCACCGCGACGACCGGATTCACTGCCGGAAAGCGGCTGGTCGGCATCAGGACGATACGGACCAACGGCGGCCTGGTCGGGTTCCGGTGGGCGCTGGTCCGCACGGCCATCCTGCTCACCGTGATCCCGCCGCTGTTGACCGACCGCGACTTGCGCGGGATGCACGACCGAGCCTCGGACACCATCGTCGTCCGGGTCTAACTTCGCTCCTCTAGAGCTTCGCTCCTCTAGAGCTTCGCTCCCCTAGAGCTTCGCTCAGCGGGCCTTCGGCCTGGGCATCTTGGGCTGCCTGATGTTCCTCGGGATCGGTCCCTTGGGTGCCTGCAAGGACGGCTGCAGCGCCTTGAGCCGGTGGTTGATGTCGCTGACCGCGTCCGGCTTAAGCTGGCGCGGCAGCCGCATGATCTTCCGCTGCAGCTTGCTGATCGGGATCTGCCCCTCACCGTTCCCGACCTGGAACTCGATGATGGGCACCTCGTAGGCCACCCGGGCGACCCGCTTCTTCTCCGCGGCGAGCAGGCTGGCCAGCCGGTTGGGGGAGCCCTCGCCGACCAGGATGACGCCCGGCCGGCCCACGGCCCGGTGCACCACGTCCATGTTCCTGTTGGCGGCGATCGCCGGGGTCACCGTCCAGTTGCCACGCATGTTCTCCAGCACGGCGGCGGCCGCGCCAGGCTGCCCCTCGATGGCGGAGTACTGCGCGGCCTGCGCGAACCTGCCGAACAAGATCGTCGAGACCAGCACGCCAAGCAGCACGCCCAGGGGGATGAGCAACAGGGCCAGACCGGTGAGCCACCCGATGACCACGAGGATCACCAGCGTGCCGAGGCCGCTGCCGATGACGATCGGCATCGCCTTCGGGTTCGCCTTGTGTACCAGGCCGGCGACCATGCGGATCTGCTTCAGCCGCCCGGCACTGGCCAGGTCCTGGGCGGTTTCCCGCGTGATGGCCGGGTCAGCGGCCTCAGACTTTCTTGACATGCGTGCCATGCTCCGCAGCATACGGTTAAGCCGCCCCGGACAGAAACCGCCGGGCTACCAGAAATCCGCGCTACCCAAAACCAGCGCAGTTACCCGCAAACCTAGCCGGCCACAAGCCAGGCTCCGCGGCATCATCCGACGTCAGTCGGCACGATGGAGCATCGAGCCGGTGGGAGCCGGAACGATGGAGCATCGTGCCGGCCGCGCTGGTGGTCCGGCGTCACTCAGGGTGCCGGGGCTGAGGCCGCCCGCTGCTCGATGGCTTGCGCGTACAGCCGCCCGGCCCGGTAGGAGGACCGCACCAGCGGCCCGGACATCACGCCCGCGAACCCCAGCGCCAGCGCCTCCTCGCGCAGTTCGGTGAACTCCCCGGGCCTGACCCAGCGCACCACCGGATGATGCCGCGGCGTCGGCCGCAGGTACTGGGTGATCGTCAGCAGGTCACAGCCGGCCGCCCGCAGGTCCGCCATGGCCCCGGTGACCTCGTGCCGCTCCTCGCCCAGCCCCAGGATCAGGTTGGACTTGGTGACCAGCCCCGCCTCCCGGGCCGCCCGCAGCACCTCCAGCGAGCGCGGGTACCGGAAACCGGGCCTGACCCGCCGGAAGATCCGCGGCACGGTCTCGATATTGTGCGCCAGCACTTCCGGCCGGGCGCCGAAAACCTCCGCCAGCCGGCCCGGCTCAGCGTTGAAGTCGGGAATGAGCAGCTCCACCCCGCAGCCCGCAACGGCGGCATGGATCTCCCGGCAGACCTGCGCATACAGCCACGCGCCGCCGTCAGCCAGGTCATCACGCGCCACCCCGGTCACGGTCGCATACCGCAGGCCCATCGCGGCCACCGACTCCGCCACCCGGCGCGGCTCGCCCTCATCCAGCGGCAGCGGCCTGCCGGTACCGATCTGGCAGAAATCACACCGCCGGGTGCACCGGTCCCCGCCGATCAGGAAGGTCGCCTCCCGGTCCTCCCAGCACTCGAAGATGTTCGGGCAGCCGGCCTCCTCGCACACCGTGTGCAGGCCCTCGCTGCGGACCAGGGTCTTGAGCTGCGTGTACGACGGGCCTGTGCGGAGCCGGGTCTTGATCCACGGCGGCTTCCGCTCGATCGGGACCTGGCTGTTCCGGGCCTCCAGGCGGAGCATCCGCCGTCCCTCGGGTGCAAGTACCACCCCTCCAGGGTATGTCAGCGGCTCGCCAGCGGGACCGCGACGGGTGCTTCCGGACGCGGGCCGGCCAGCGCTTCGGGATCGTGGACGTACCGCCAGGTGCCATACCCGAGGACGTCGGCGAGGTGGCGCTCCATCACTGGCGTCACCTCGGCCACCGTGATGTCGCGGCCTGTCTCGGCGGACAGCGTGGTCACCCCGGCGTCGCGGATCCCGCACGGGACGATCCGGTCGTACCAGGACAGGTCGCAGTCGGCGTTCAGCGCGAACCCGTGCATGGTGACGCCCCTGGCCACCCGCGCGCCGATCGCGCCCACCTTGCGGTCCGGCCGTCCGGGGTCCTCGTCGCCCCGTACCCAGGCGCCGCTGCGACCAGGCACGCGCTCGGTGGTGACGCCGAATTCCGCGCACGTTCGGATCATCGCCTCTTCGAGTGCCCGCACGTAGGCGACGACATCCAGCGGCTCGCGGAGCTTGATGACCGGGTACCCGGTCAGCTGCCCGGGACCGTGCCAGGTGATCTTGCCGCCGCGGTCCACGTCGATGACCGGCGCCCCCGGATCGCCGAACGGCCGGTCGGATACCGCCGTCCGCTTGCCGACCGTGTACACGGGCTCGTGCTCGAGCAGCAGGCAGCTGTCGGGAACCTCGTCGGCCACGCGCCGGGCGTGTACGCGTCGCTGCAGATCCCAGCCCGTGCGGTACTCCACGAGATCGGCGCCGAAGCCAAGGTAGACAAGCTCACTCACTTTTCCCAGCTTACGCTCGGCTACGCCACGGCCAGCCCGGGCCCCACGGCCAGCCCGGCCCTGCG
>JBKQQQ010000325.1:0-9829 GCA_052144275.1 Streptosporangiaceae bacterium | reverse complement strand
CGGCGGCAGATGTCGGATGTCAAGTTGTCGCGCGGCGAGCACCTGTTCCTGGAAGGGCAGGACGGCGACCGGTTGTACGTCGTGCTCGACGGCAAGATCAAGCTCACCCGGGCGGCGGCCGACGGCCGGGAGAACCTGATCAGCGTCTTGGGACCAGGCGAGATGTTCGGCGAGCTGTCGCTGTTCGACCCGCGGCCGCGGACCTCATCGGCAAGCGCCGTCACCGACGCGACGGTCGCGGCGCTGGCCCACGACGCGCTGCGCCCGTGGCTGCTCGAGCAGCCGGAAGTCTCCATGCACATGCTGCAGGCGCTGGCCAGGCGGCTGCGGCGGGCCAACGACGTGCTGGCCGACCTCGTCTTCACCGACGTCCCGGGCCGGGTGGCGAAGAACCTGCTCGACCTGGCCGACAGGTTCGGCGAGCAGGAACCTGACGGGCTGCACGTCCATCACGACCTGACCCAGGAGGAACTGGCCCAGCTGGTCGGGGCGTCCAGGGAGACGGTGAACAAGGCGCTGGCCGACTTCGCCGCCCGCGGCTGGCTGCAGATCTCGGCCCGTTCGGTGCTCATCCTGGACGCCGACCGCCTGCGCAGGCGCGCCCGGTAGCTTCCTTCCATGATCGTGGCCAGTTTTAGTCGCTATTCGACCCGCCTGAACTTGCCATGATCATGGCTCCCGGCTAGCAAGGTAGTCGAGCTGGGCGCGGACCGACCACTCGGCGGCCGGCCAGACCGACGGGTCGACATCGGTGTAGATCATGGTCACGATCTCGGCGGGCGTCGTCGCGCCCGCGGCGAGGGCCGACCGGACCTGGTCCAGCCGTTCCGCCCGGTGTGACAGGTAATAGTCGAGCGTGCCGAGCGGGTCCGCCAGCATCGGGCCGTGCCCGGGCAGCAGCAGGCCGACCTCCCGCGCTTCGGCCAGGTCACGGAGCTGACCGAGGGTCCGCAGGTAGTCGCCGAGGTTCCCGTCGCGGGCGATGACCGTGGTGCCGCGGCCGAGCACGGTATCGCCGGTGAACAAGGCGCCGTCCGCAGGCAGCAGCAGGCATACCGAGTCGGCGGAGTGGCCCGGGGTCGCCACCGCCCGGAGCTCGCAGCCGCCCGCCGTGACCACATCGCCGTCCGCGAGGCCTTCAGGTCCGAGCCGGTGCCCGGGATCGGCGGCCTGCACCGGTGCCCCGGTCAGTTCGGCCAGCCGTGCTGCCCCGGCGGAATGATCCGGGTGCCCGTGCGTCAGCAGGATCTTCGTCACCCGCCGGTCGCCCGCGACCGCCGCGGCGTGCACCCGGCGCAGGTGCCCCTCGTCGTCGGGTCCTGGGTCCACCACGACGACGGAGGATGAGCCAGGCTCGGCGATCACCCAGGTGTTGGTGCCGTCCAGCGTCATCGGCGAGGGGTTGGGCGCCAGCAGGCAGGCCGCCCGCGGCGTGCGGAACCCGTCAATGCCCGGCGTCGGCGCGTTCACTCCAGCTCTGTCCAGCTCACTCGGTCTCCCGGCCGCTCTTGGCCGGCCGGCGGCATGGTCAGCCGGACCTGCCCGTCCTCGACGACCACCTTGGGCAGCCGGGGGGTGATGACCCGGCGGCGGGCCAGGATGCCGGCCACGTCGTGATGCCCGGCGAGCTCGCCGAGGGTCACCGCGGTCGGCGGCAGCAGGGTGATCTCGCCGGCCTGCGCGGCCTCGAGCGCCGCGGCGGGGCCCAGCCAGGCTCCCGACTCAGACTCCCCCGGATCCGCGTGGTCCCCAAAACCCTCTGGCGCCGCCGTGGCCGTCTGCCCGGGCGGCAGCGCGGCGGCGAAGAACCAGGTGTCGAAGCGGCGGGGCGAGGCCTCGGGCGTGATCCACCGGGCCCAGGGGGTGAGCAGGTCCGCGCGCAGCACCAGGCCGCGCCGGCCGAGCACCTCGCCGAGCGACGCCGAGCCGGTCAGCAGAGCATGCCTGTCCCCGGCCAGGGCGGCGCTGTCGCGGACCAGGTCCGCCGGTGAGTCGGATAGTCCGGCCAGCAGCACGCCGGATTCCTCGAACGTTTCCCTGACCGCCGCGCAGACCAGGGCCCGCGCATGGTCCGGCGGCACGTCGAGCAGGGCGCCGAAATCGGCCGGGGCCGGTCCCGCCCACCCGACGGTCTCGTCGCCGTCGCGCGCGTCCACCGACCCGCCGGGGAACACGTAGGCCCCCGGCGCGAACTCGAGTTCGGCGGTGCGCCGCAACAGGAACGCCTCGACGCCGGAAGCGGCCTGGCGGAGCAGGATCACGGTGGCGGCGTCGCGGGGGACGGCCGGCGAGAGCCGGCCGTCCGAGATCTGGCGAGCCCGCTCGGCGAGCTTGCGCGGCACCGCCGCGCCCGACCGTGCCATCCGGGGCTCGTTCATCGCTGCCGATTCACTGGTGCCGATTCATTGGTGCCGGTTCATTGGCCGCTCAGTCGCGGACTTCGGCGATCAGCTCGACTTCCACCGGCGCGTTCAGCGGTAGCTCGGCGACGCCGATGGCGCTGCGGGAGTGCTTGCCGTCCTCGCCGAACACCTCGATGAGCAGCTCGCTCGCCCCGTTGATCACCTGCGCCTGGCCGCCGAAGCCCGGCGCGCTGGCCACGAAGCCGGTGACCTTCACGATCCGGCGGATCGCCTCGAGGCCACCAGCCGCGGACGCGGCGGCGGCGAGCGCGTTCAGCGCGCAGGTGCGGGCCATCCCGGCCGCCTCCTGCGCGCTGACCTCATCACCCACCTTGCCGACGGCGGGCAGTTTCCCGTCCACCGTCGGCAGCTGGCCCGAGGTGTAGACGTACGTGCCGGTCCGCACGGCCGGCACGTACGCGGCGACCGGGGCCGCCACCGGCGGCAGCGTCAGCCCGAGCGCGGCCAGCCGCTCAGCCGGGCCGGTCAAGGTTTCTCCCTCTTCAGGTAGGCGACCAGCTGCTCGGAGTTGGGGCCGGGTACCACCGTCACCAGCTCCCACCCGTCGTCGCCCCAGTTGTCCAAGATCTGCTTGGTCGCGTGCACGAGCAACGGCACGGTCGCGTACTCCCACTTTGGCATGGACCGACCTTACGCCTTGTCCTTGGCGGCCAGATCAGGGGCCGTGACCTCACGCACCTCAGCGGCAACGGGGCTCTCTACCTCGGGCACGGGCGGGATGGACGACTCCTCGAGCTCGGGCACCTTGACGTTCGAGATCGCCGCCTCGGCCGCCGCCACTTCGGCGTCGCCGTAGTCCTCGAGCTCGCGGGGCGGTTCGGCCGCGGGAGCGGCCGGGCCGGGCGCCATCTTCTCGAAGAACCTGAGCAGCTCGACCGGGACCGGCATGACCAGCGTGCTGTTCTTCTCGCCCGCGACCTCGACCACGGTCTGCAGCAGCCGCAGCTGCAGCGCGGCCGGGTCGCGCGCCATCACGTTGGCGGCGGCGGCCAGCCGCTTGGACGCCTGGTACTCACCGTCGGCGGTGATGATCCTCGCGCGCCGTTCCCGCTCCGCCTCGGCCTGCCGGGACATGGAGCGCTTCATGCCCTCGGGCAGCGACACGTCCTTGATCTCCACCCGCTCGACCCGGATGCCCCACGGACCCTCGGTCGGCTCGTCGATAATCCGGCGCAGCTCCCGGTTCACCGTCTCCCGCTCGGCCAGCAGCTGGTCCATCTCGGACTGGCCGATGATCGACCGCAGCGAGGTCTGCGCCTGCTGGGAGATGGCGAACATGTAATTCTGCACGTTCACGGTGGCCTTGATCGGGTCCACCACGCGGAAGTACACCACCGCGTCCACCCGGACGCTCACGTTGTCCCGGGTGATGCCCTCCTGCGCGGGCACCGCCATGGCGACGATCTGCATGTTGACCTTGGCCATCCGATCGCCGACCGGCCGGATCAAATGCAGGCCGGGGCCACGGATATCGGGCAGGACCTGCCCGAACCGGTAGATGATGCCCTTTTCGTACTGCTGCACCACCTTGAACGAGCGCGCCGCCGTGATTATCCCGAGTATGACCAGGATCACGATGACGGCAACAACTGCACCCACCGGGATCACCTCTCTTCCTAGACCCCAGCGTAGTGACAAACCGATCGCATGCCAGCCGTGCCAAGCGAACCATAAGGTATCCGCGCGGAGATAGCCTCCGTTGGAGGAACAACCGGAGGCAGCAAGGGCATGACCACGAGGGATACCGACTGGGACGGCGTGCGGCTGCACGTGGTCACCGGCAAGGGCGGCACCGGCAAGACCACGGTGGCGGCGGCCATGGCGCTGGCCTTGGCCAGCGCCGGCCGCAAGGTTCTGCTGATCGAGGTCGAGGGCCGGCAGGGCATCGCCAGGCTCTTCGACTGCCCGCCGCTTCCTTACCAGGAACGCAAGGTGGCGATCGGCCTGGGCGCGCAGGGCGCCGGGCAGGGCGGCGACGTGTACGCGCTGGCCGTGGACCCGGAAGGCGCGCTGCTCGACTACCTGGAGATGTTCTATAACCTGCGCCGCACAGGGAAGGCGCTGACCAGGCTCGGCGTGGTGGATTTCGCCACCACCATCGCCCCGGGCCTGTCCGACGTGCTGGTCACCGGCAAGGCGACCGAGGCGGCCAGGCGCCGGGTGGACCGGCGCAGCGACAGCCACGTGTACCACGCGGTGGTGATGGACGCCCCGCCCACGGGGCGGATCAGCCGTTTCCTCGATGTCAGCACGGAGGTCTCCGGGCTGGCCAAGATGGGTCCGATAAAAACGCACTCGGATACGGTGGCCCGGGTTATCCGGTCGCCGCAGACGGCGGTGCACTTCGTCACGACGCTCGAGGAGATGCCGGTGCAGGAGACCCTGGACGGCATCGCCGAGCTGCACGAGCTGACCGGCGATGCCATCCGGCCCGGCGGCATCTTCATCAACATGGCGCGCCCGGCCATTCTCAGCCGCGCCGACCTGGCCGCGGCCGCCAGCGGATCCCTGGACGTCACCGAACTCGCCCTCAGCCTGAAAGCGGCCGGGATCAGTGACAACCACGGGCTGGCCGCCGACCTGATGACCGAGCTGAGAGAGCACGCGCAACATGTGGCGCTGCAGGACAGGGAGCGGGAAGAGCTGCTCACCTCGGGGCGCCCGCACTACGAGCTGCCGATGATCCCGGAGGGGATCGACCTGGCCAGCCTGTACCAGCTGGCCGCCGAGCTGCGAGAGCAGGGGGCAGCATGAGCGAGCTGCAGGGGCGCGGCGTCGCCTGGACTGTGTTTCTCCCCCCGAACCCACCCCAGGCGCGAGGGACGAGCGACGAGGGCCCGCCGCCGCAGGCGGCCAGGCAAGCAAGGCGGCGCCTCAAGGCGCCCCGGAGGCAAGCGGGGGACACAGCATGACCGCACAGCCGGTGAAGCTCGACATGGACCGGATCATCGACGACCGCCGGACGAGGATCATCGTCTGCTGCGGTTCCGGCGGCGTCGGCAAGACCACGGCCGCGGCCGCTATCGGCCTGCGCGCCGCCGAACGCGGCAGGCAGGCGTGCGTGCTCACCGTCGACCCGGCCCGGCGGCTGGCTCAGTCGATGGGCCTGACGTCCCTGGACAACACCCCGCGCCAGGTGGACGGGGTGGAGACGGCCAGCGGCGGCAGCCTGCACGCGATGATGCTCGACATGAAGCGGACGTTCGACGAGATCGTGGAGGCGCACGCCGACCCTGACCGCGCCGCGCAGATCCTGGCGAACCCCTTCTACCAGTCGCTGTCCTCCAGCTTCGCCGGGACGCAGGAGTACATGGCGATGGAGAAGCTCGGTCAGCTCAGGCACGCCGATGAGTGGGACCTCATCGTGGTGGACACCCCGCCGAGCCGCTCCGCGCTCGATTTCCTCGACGCGCCGCAACGGCTCGGCCGGTTCCTCGACGGCAGGCTGATCCGGCTGCTGACCGTGCCGGCCAAGGCCGGCATGTCCTACATGAAGGTGCTGAACGCCGGGTTCGCCATGATGACGGGCGCGCTGACCAAGATCCTCGGTGCGCAGGTGCTCAAGGACGCGCAGACGTTCGTCACCGCGCTCGACACGATGTTCGGCGGTTTCCGCGAGCGGGCCGAGTGGACGTACCGGCTGCTGCAGGCCCCGGGCACCGCGTTCCTCGTGATCGCCGCGCCGGAACCGGACGCGCTGCGCGAGGCGTCCTACTTCGTGGAGCGGCTCGACGCCGAGCGCATGCCGCTGGCCGGGCTCATCCTCAACCGCGTGCACACCTCACCAGCCGGACGGCTGAGCGCCGCACGGAGCCTAGCCGCGGCCGAGACCCTGGAAATGCAGGACCGGCCGAACGGACCTGGGGTGCCTGCGGGCCCTGCGGAACCAGCCCCACGCTACACGATCGCCGTGGCGGCGCTGCGGATGCACGCGGAGCGGATGCAGCTCGGCAAACGGGAACGACGGCTCGCCGAGCACTTCACCGCGGCCCATCCGGCTATTCCCGTCGCCGAGGTAGTCGCGCAGCCCGAGGATGTCCACGACCTGGCCGGGCTGCGGGTAATCGGCACGATACTGTCCCGGCAGGGCTCGTAAGCCCTGCCGGGACGGCAGGAGACATCCTCGATCAGATGTGATCTTGGCTGAGATGCGGCCCGGCCACGCTGCCCGGGCCGCTGCTGAGCTACTTTGCTCAGCCCTGCTACTTAGCTGGCGACGAGTTCGTCGATGGACTGCCGCTCGTACTCGTCGCGGGCGCGCTCAAGCAGCTCGCGCCACGAGGTCACCTCGGGGCGCCGCCGGAGCAGCGCACGCCGCTCCCGCTCGGTCATCCCGCCCCAGACACCGAACTCGATCCCGTTGTCGAGCGCATCCGCAAGGCACTCCGTGCGAACCGGGCAGCCCCGGCAGATCAGCTTGGCGCGATTCTGCGCTGCGCCCTGGACGAACAGCTCGTCAGGGTCGGTTCCCTTGCATGCGGCGCGTGTGGTCCAGTCAGTGATCCACATGTGCCCACTCCTCTTGATCGTCGAGCATGGACGCTCGACGGTCGTCTCGATGGGGTTGCGATCCCGGGGCCAGTGCGTGCGGCCGCCCTGCCACGGTTATCTGTTCGTGATCCAGCAACTTACGGAAATCAGGCCGGGATGCCAAGACCCCGGCATGGCCATTTACCAAATAGTTCTCACGGGCTATATGGAAGCCCAAAAATAGTCACTCTCTGGATGCGCTCATGTTCCTGTCGTTACACCGGCAGCATACTATGCCACCGATGGTGGCTCCGGGTAAGAATTCCGATTTATCTGTGATCGGTGATCTTATGCGTTCCGGGTAGGACTAGGGGTCTATGTCCGGTACGGAGGCACTGGCTACTTGCCCGGGCGGCGTACGCTAAGTCGCGTGCAGCTCGGAGAGACGATTTTCACCCGGACGAGCGTACTCGGACGCCTCGTCACCTTCGCAGCGGTCGGCGGGGTACTCGCCGCCGCTATGGTGGTTCCCGTAGTGGCCGTGACCGGGGTCCTGGTCAGGAACGAAGCTGACAAGTTCACCGCCGTGACGCTGAGCGCCCAGGGCCTGCCCCAGCGGTCGGAGATCCTCGACCGGTACGGCCACTTCCTCGCCTACGTGTACGGCGTCGACGTGCCGTACTACAACAGCGCCGACAGCGCGAGCGCACTGCAGTACTTCGGCTGGGACCGGCAGCCGGTCAGCTACGGCCAGATCGCGCCGAACATGGTGAACGCCGTGGTAGCCATCGAGGACTCCCGGTACTGGGAGCACGGCGCGATCGACCTGCGCGGCACCATCCGCGCCGCGGTGAACGACGTCGAGCACAAGCCGGTCCAGGGCGGTTCCACGATCGCGCAGCAGTACGTGAAGAACGTGCTCCTGCTCGCGGCCGAGGAGTCGGACAACACCCAGGCCGTGCAGGCCGCGGCCGCGGATACGCTGAGCCGCAAGCTGAACGAGCTGCGGATGGCGGTGAACGCCGAGCACCAGCAGTCCAAGCAGGACATCCTGGCGGGATACCTGAACGACGCCTACTTCGGCAATTTCGCCTACGGGATCGAGGCCGCCGCCGAGACGTACTTCGGCACCAGCGCGGCGCAGCTGTCGGTGACCCAGGCGGCTACCCTGGCCGGCATCGTGGAGAACCCGTCAGCCTACGATCCCGTCCTGCATCCCGCGACGGCCCTCCAGCGGCGCAATACCGTGCTGGCCCGGATGGCCCAGACCAACAGCGGGCTCACCACGGCGCAGGCCACGGCCGACGAGGCCAAGCCCCTCGGCCTGAAATACTCCATACCCGAGAGCGGCTGCCAGTCCAGTTCGGTGGGCTCGGCCGGCTTCTTCTGCCAGTACGTGGAAGAGGTCTTCCTGCACGACCCGGCCTACGGCAAGACGCCGATGGCCCGGGCCAAGCTGCTCTCCACCGGCGGCCTGAAGATCTACACCACGCTGAACCCGCAGGACCAGGCGGCCGCGAACGACGCGGTGAACTACGTCGAGCCCGGCAACAGCAGCTTCTGGAACCCGGGTCGCAACGCGGACACCGAGGCCGTCGTGCAGCCGGGCACCGGCCAGATCATGGCCATCGCCGAGGACAGGCCGTACGGCCCGGGCCGAGGTCAGACCGAGATTAATTACGCGGTGAATACCGCTTACGGCGGCAGTACCGGGGTCCAGACCGGTTCGTCCTCCAAGCTGTTCACCCTCATTACCGCCCTCAAGCAGGGCACGCCGTTCGGCTTCCAGCTGAAGGTGCCTGGCAGTACCACGGTCACCGGCTACACCAACTGCCAGGGCGGCCCGGCCGGCGTCTACCAGGGCCAGGCCGGGGCCTACAACGTGACGAACGCGGAAGGGCCGCAGTCCGCCTCGACGCAGTCGCTCTACACCGGAACCACCCAGTCGGTCAACGTGTTCTACGCCGAGCTCGAGCAGAAGGTCGGCCTGTGCAACGTCGTGCACACCGCCGTCGACATGGGACTGACCAGGGCCGACGGTACATCGCTGCTCAGCAGCGACGGCAACCAGGACTCCGCCGACAACATCCCGTCGTTCACCCTGGGCTCGGTCAACGTCTCGCCGCTGTCGATGGCGTCCGCCTACGCCACCGTCGCGGCTCGCGGCATGTACTGCTCGCCCGTCGCGATCGGCAAGATCGTCGACAGCGCCGGCAAGAGCCTGTCGGTGCCGTCGGCCAACTGCCACCGGGCGCTGTCCTCCGACGTCGCCGACGCCGTCAACTACATCCTGCAGGGCGTCCTGACCAGCGGCACGGCGGCGAACCTGGGCGGGCTGGCCGGCCGCGAGGCGGCGGGCAAGACCGGTACCTCCAACGTGGAGGGCAACAACGGCACCCCGTACGCCGCCTTCGCCGGCTACACGCCGAGCCTGGTGGGCTACGTGTCGGTGTTCAACCCGATCTCCCCGACCGTTGACACCATGGCCGGCACGAGCGCCTGCTACCGGCTGGAGAGCGGCGGCCAGGAATGCCCGGGCGAGATGTTCGGGGCGAACGCGCCCGGGTCCACCTGGCACATGACGTTCGACAACGCCGACCTCGGGCCGGTGACCTACTTCGTGCCCGTTCCGGCGGACAGCCTGTTCAACAGCATGGGCAACGGCCAGGTCGTCATCCAGCCGAAGAAGCCGAAGAACGGTAACGGTAACGGCAACGGCGGGGGTAACGGAGGCAATGGCGGCAACGGAGGTAATGGGGGCAACGGAGGTAATGGGGGCAACGGAGGTAATGGGGGCAACGGAGGTAATGGGGGAGGTAACGGCAACGGCGGCACCGGCTGAGGCGGCGGGAGGTAGCGGCGGATGGAGTACAGGCTTCTCGGGCTCAGCGGATGCGCGGTCTCCGCGCTGGCGCTCGGTACGCTGACGTTCGGCA